>CAMLSI010000019.1 GCA_946482585.1 uncultured Lysobacteraceae bacterium | reverse complement strand
GTCGGCTACAAGACCCACGCGAAGATGCTGCTGGTCGTGCGCCGCGAGCAGGGTCGTCTGCGCCGCTACGTGCATCTGTCGACCGGCAACTATCACCAGATCACGTCCAAGGTGTACACCGACTTCGGCCTGATGACGGCCGATGCGGACATCGGCGAGGACGTCCACAAGATGTTCCAGCAACTGTCGGGGCTCGGCACCGCGGTCAAGCTCAAGCGACTGCTGCAATCGCCGTTCACGCTGCACAAGGGACTCATCGAGAAGATCGAGCGCGAGATCGCCCACGCCCAGGCCGGTCGACCGGCGCGCATCATCGCGAAGATGAACGCGCTGAACGAAGCGGGCGTGATCCAGCAGCTGTACGCGGCATCGATCGCCGGCGTGCAGATCGACCTGATCGTGCGCGGCGCGTGCGCGCTGCGGCCCGGCATCGCCGGCGTATCCGAAAACATCCGCGTGCGCTCGGTGATCGGGCGCTTCCTCGAGCACAGCCGCGTGTACTGGTTCGGCAACGACGGCGCACCCGAAATCTATTGCGCGAGCGCAGACTGGATGGAGCGCAACCTGCTGCGCCGCATCGAGACCTGTTTCCCGATCGTCGATCCGCTGCTCGCGCAGCGCGTCTACGACGAAGCGCTCGCGAATTTCCTCGCCGACAACACGCAGGCGTGGATACTGCACGCCGACGGCAGCTACCTGCGCACCGAGCCGGGCGAGGACATGCCGCATTCGGCCCAGCTCGCCTTGCTGGCACGACTCTGCATGTAGCCCCTCGCGGCCGCGCGAGCGTGCGGCCGCCATGGCAGAATCCGTCGGCCTACCAGCCCCGAGGTCAGCGCGTGCCCAACGGCCAGAAGCCCATCCAGGACGGCGAACTGCTCGCCGCCGTCGATCTGGGCTCCAACAGCTTTCACATGGTCGTCGCGCGCTATCAGCACGGCGAATTGCGCGTCATCGACCGGCTGCGCGACAGCGTGCGCATGGCGGCCGGCCTGCAGCGCGACGGGACGCTCGACAGCAACCGGCGTGATCGCGCGCTCGCCTGCCTCGCGCGGTTCGGTCAGCGGTTGCGCGCGCTGCCGCCCGGACGCGTGCGTGCCGTCGCAACGAACACCGTACGCCGCATGAGCGCGCCGCATGCGTTTCTGCTGCCGGCGGAAACCGCGCTGGGCCATCCCATCGAAATCGTGTCCGGCCGCGAAGAAGCGCGCCTGATCTATCTCGGTGTCGCGCACGGCCTGCCCGAGTCGCGCGAGCGCCGCCTCTGCATCGACATCGGCGGCGGCAGCACGGAATTCATCATCGGCCAGGGTATGGACGCGCTCGAAACCGAAAGCCTGCAGATGGGCTGCGTCGCGAGCACCTTGCGTTTCTTCGAAGACGGCAAGCTCACCGCCAAGCGCTGGCGCCAGGCGCAGACCGAGATCGGTGTCGAGCTGCAACAATTCGCCGCCGACTATCGCGCGCACGGCTGGGGCGAAACCATCGGCTCTTCGGGCACGATCCGCGCGATCGGCAACATCGTGCAGGCCAATGGCTGGAGCGACGCGGACATCACGCGCGGCAGTCTCGAACGCCTGCGCGATGCGCTGCTGACCGCCGGCAGCATCGACAAGCTGCGTCTGCTCGGCCTGTCCGAGGAACGGCAGAGCGTCGTCGCCGGCGGCATCGCGATCCTGCAGGCGGCGTTCGAGGCGCTGGATCTCCAGCGCATGCAGGTCTGCGAGACGGCCATGCGCGAAGGACTGCTCTACGACCTGATCGGCCGCGCCGAACAGCGCGACCCGCGCACGGCGAGCATCGAATCGCTGGTGCGCCGCTACGACGTCGATCGGGCGCACGCACGCCGCGTCGAAGCGACCGCACAATTGCTGTTCGACCAGTTGGCCGACCCCTGGCAGCTCGACGGTGATGCGCTCGACTGGCTGCGCTGGGCCTCGCGCATCCACGAGATCGGCCTCGCCATCGCGCATAGCCAGCACCATGTGCACGGCGCCTACCTGGTGCGCCATTCGGATCTCGCCGGCTTCACGCGGCAGGAGCAGGACTTCCTCGCGACCATCCTGCGCTGCCATCGACGCAAACCCGATCAGGACGCGCTGGCCGCGCTGCCGGAACGGCTGCGCCGCACCGCGATGCGCGTGACCGCGCTGCTGCGCGTGGCCGCGCTGCTCCACCGCGCGCGCAGCGCCGACCGCCTGCCGGCCTTGACCGTGCGCGGCGACGAACGCCTGCTCGAGCTCAAGCTGGGTCGCGACTGGCTCGAACAGCATCCGCTGACCGTCGCCGATCTCGATCAGGAACGCGAACACCTCAAGGATCTCGGCTTCAAGCTGCAACTGCGCGCCGCCGAGAGGGTCTAGGCCCGGCGGTCTTCGCATAGCTGCCGCGAACGGCCTCGCCGCGTATCATTGCCATTCCCGTCTCAAGGAGTTTTCCCGTGCTGAAGCACTATCTGCTCGCCTTCGCCCTGATGCTGCCGCTGGCTGCCGGGGCCCAGAACCAGCCCAAGCCCGCACCCAAGGCCGACGCCAAGCCCGCCACCGCGGCCAAAGTCGCCGAGGCGCCGGCCGATGCGGCCAAGGCCGCTCATCCTCAGGTCGTGCTGCGCACGTCGATGGGCGACATCACGATCGAGCTGTACCCGGACAAAGCGCCGAAGTCGGTCGAGAACTTCCAGCAGTACGTGAAGGACGGCTTCTACAACGGCACCGTGTTCCACCGCGTGATCAACGGTTTCATGATCCAGGGTGGCGGTTTCACCAAGGACCTCACGCAGAAGCGCACGCGTCCGGCGATCCAGAACGAGGCGAACAACGGCCTGTCGAACCTCAAAGGCACAGTCGCCATGGCGCGCACCAACGACCCGCATTCGGCGACGGCGCAGTTCTTCATCAATGTCGTCGACAACAAGCGCCTGGACTACGTCAGCGACCAGAGCGGCATGACCTACGGATACGCCGTGTTCGGCAAGGTCGTCGCTGGCATGGACGTCGTCGAGAAGATCAAGGCCGTCGAGACTTCGGCGCAGGGCCCGCTGCCGGGCGACGTGCCGAAGGTCGCGATCACGATCGACAAGGCCGAGTTCGTACAGTAGCGCACTGCACCGGAACACGAAAAAAAGCCCGTCCGCGAGGACGGGCTTTTTGTTTTGCAACGACGACGGCTATCGCGCTGCTCAGTCCACCGAGAACTTCTGCAGCGTCACCGGCACGCTGATCGCCGTGATCATCGTCGAACCGCAATCGGGAGTGCCGCCGAACGAGGTCAGCAGCACGTAGTAGCTGCCCGCCGGCAGGCCGCTGAATCCGAACGCTTCCTGGATGCCCACGCCACCGGCATCGGCGTCGCGGATACACGTCGACGAACCCGAACACGCTCCCTGCAGCAATGCGAGCTTGAGGTCGTAGCCCGTCGGCGTCGCGGCAATCGATCCATTCTCGCTACCGTTCAACTGCAGCGAATAGATCGTGTCGGGGGATGCACCGATGGCATCGACCCCGTTGCAGGCGGTCAGCAGCTGGTTGGATGAACTGCATGTATTGATGCTCACCGTTCCGGGGACCATCGCGCCGGCTGCCGGAGAGCAAGTCTGCGCCTGTCCGCTTCCGGCAAACAGCAGTGTCGCTACAGCGAGAGAAGCAAGGCTGGCTTTGATCATCGTCGGTCTCCGAGCGTCATTTTCCTTTACGTACCTAGACGGGTTTTCGCGGCGAAAACGATCACCACACCACATCGATCGACGAGAAACGTCGCGCGAAACGACATGAGAACCAAGACGTCGGCCCGGAATCCGGAGCTGCCCGCGGAACCATTCCACGAAGACACCTCATACGGTTTGGCACAAAGCGTAGCGGACGCGACTTTGTACGATCGTACGAAGCAAGTCGTCAACAACAGGTTATGCGGGCAACCAATCGTTCACAGCACCACGGCGGTTCCGTGACCGGCGCATCGCAAGGCGGTCGCCCCGCCGCTCAATTCACCGCCGCCTTCGACAAAACCTTGGCGATGGTGATGTTGGGGGTTCCAGCACGCCTCTCGGAAAAACCGGTTCCGCAGTCGTGGTCTGATGAACGAGCGGGCCGCGGCAACCCAAGTACCGGTTGCTGCAACTCGCTTCGCCACTCCGGCGGCGCGGATTCAGCGCGCGGCCGCTTCCGCCTCGGGAGAACGGACCTTCACACGCTGAGGGGGGGTCAGAAACTCGCGTTTGCCGTCGGCGTAGAACGTCGCGATGCGATACCAGTATTCCTTGCCCACCGTCGCGTGCGTGTCTCGCGCCGCATAGTTCGACGTCACGCCGGGCTTCGAAAGTACCGACTTCCGCACGATCTCGCCTTGGCGCATGAACACGCCCTGCTCGCTTTCCGCGCGATAGATGCCGTAACCGTAGATCAGACCTTCGTTGTCGACGGACCAACGCAGCAGCGGGCCGTTGCCGGGCGGAATCGCGGCCTCGACCGGTTTTTCGACAACGCTCATCGACTTGAGCGCGTCGTTCAGCGACGCCGCCGGCTTGCCGGCTTCCGTTTGTTTGGCGTTCGCGAGCACCTCGTCGAGGCTCTTGATCTTGACGTCCTTGGATACGAGCAGGCCGCCGGTCAGAACGACGATATCGCGATCGTATCCGGCAACATGGGCACGCAGAATTCCGTTGATCTGACCGCTGGGTTGATCGCCGTCGATGAGGAGGCGCACCTGCTGGCAGAATTTCTCGCCGCCGACGCACTTTTCGATCTTCGTCGTTCCGGCGATACCCTCGAGCGCCGCCTTGTCGAGCGTGAACGGCTTGCCCTCGCTGCGATACTGCAGGATGTATTCGTTCTGCTGGCCGATGCGAGCGACGCCAAGGCTGAAGTTCGTCGTCGACGGAACGACGTCGCCACGCACTTCGGTCTCGACGGGAATCCATGCTTCCTGCTGCAACGGCGAATCGAGCCGGACCTTGATGATGCCGGCGAGCTTGCCCCAGGTCGTCTTGTCGCGATGACGCACGACGAGGCCGCGTCCGTCCTTGTCGACGGTTACCTCGGTGAAGGCGGGAGCGTCCTTGATTGCCGCGATGCGAAGATTCGGATCATCGGTCTGCAGTGAGTAGGCAATGACCGGCGACTCGCCGCCCTTGACCGTCTCGAAGTCCAGTATGCGCTGCGGGTCGTTCACGACGCTCAAGCCGTAAAGCGAAACACGCGCAAGGGCAGGCATTTTCGCGCCATCGAACCCGATGGTGAATGTATGGCCTCGAGCACCGACATCGTTCTGGCTGTCGATCTCGACGTCGACGACCGCATTGCCGCCGACAGCAAGGCTCGTAGGTGCCGACAGAATGCGATCGGCCGGCCGCAGTGCTTTGACGACGATTCCGCGAATTTCGCTGTCGGTATCGTTGACGATCGTGAAGGACGAACGAGCCTTCTGAAACTGATAAATAGGCCCGACGTCGCCCGGCTCCACTTTCACGGCATGGGCCAGGCCGACGCAGGAAAACAATCCACAAGTGAGCAAAGCGATTCGACGGATCACGGCAGTCCTCTAAAGAAAAAAGCCCGCCCCTTACGGGACGGGCTTCGTAAAACCCACAACTTGGACGATCAGTCGACCGAGAAGTTCTGCAGTGCAACCGGCATCGTCGGGGTCACCGTGATTGCGGTCGCGCCGCAATCCGGCGAGCCGCCGAACGCGGTCAGCAGCACGAAGTAGCCGCCAGCCGCGAGGCCCGACACGCTGAACTGCTCGGTGGCACCGATGCCGCCGGCGTCGGCGTCACGGATACAGGTCGAGCTGCCCGAGCAGGTGCCCTGCAGCAGCGCCAGCTTCAGGTCATAGCCGGTCGGAGCAGCCGAGATGCTGCCCGTAGCCGTCGCACCGATCTGAACCGAATAGATCGTGTCCGGCGAAGCGCCAATCGCGTCGACGCCGTTGCAGGCCGTCAGCAGCTGGTTCGTCGACGAGCAGGTGTTGACGTTGACGATACCGGAGGCATCGTTGAGGACACCGGCGGTCGGGGTACAGGTCTGCGCGTATGCGCCGCCGACCAGGAGCATCTGGGCGGCGACGGCAATCATCGTCTTCTTGAAGTTCATGTTCAGGGTCACTCCGTTTTTGCTGTGATTATTGGCCGATGAACGACTGGCGACGCGAGTCGAACTCGTCGAACTTGACGAAATCGGTAGCGGTGAAGTTGGTGCGCCACTGGTTGCTCGCACCAGCCAGGCCGAGAACGACCTGATCGACGCCGCCCCAGGCGCCGTTCGCGAGACCGGTCACGGTACCGGTCGGCGAACCGTCGGTCGTGGCCGTAGCCTGGTCGGTCACCCAGTAACGGAGCTGGCCGTTCGTGCCGGCGCCGGCAGCGAAGGTCAGATCGATTTCGATACGGTTTTCGCCAGCCTGGTTCGGCAGCGGAATGTCGACCTGACGGTACTGACCGGCAGCAGCCGTGTCGCCGATGAGCAGGCGCAGACCACGTGCGGTGCCGGTGCCGTTCATGAAGACCTGCATCGCATTCGACGTGCCACCCGGAGCAGCAGCCGGGCCGACGACGTTGAAGATCAGCGCCGTGCGGTTGAGCTGCGTCAGCGCAATCGCGGTGCTGACGACGAAACGAGCGCGGTAACGCTGCTCGGCATTCGGGGTCTGATCGACCACGCCGGACTTCGCCGACGCCGAGGAATTCTGGTTCAGAGCCACCTGCAGACCGCACGCCGTGCCGGCAAGACCCGGCGTTACGACACTGAGTGCCGCCTGCGTCTGCAACGCCACCGACCACACGCCCGGCGGCGTCTGATTCTGGCCGACCGTCGTCGGGCAACCCTGCGCCATCGACGCACCCGCAAACGACATACCCGCCAGACCCAACACTGCCAGCGACAGCGTCTTCATCATGACATTGGCTTTCATTGATTTCTCCCAAGTTGGATCGGGCGGAAGCTCGCTCCCTGCCCACGGATAGGTTCATGGGGCCCGACAGAAAAGGAGTGTAATCAGCACAATCAAACGCCGTCAACGCTTTAGCGACGGATTTGTGTGCGATTTCACCTGGTCCGGCGAACCGATTCGGCACCCGCCACGGGTACTCGGAAGCTAGTAACGCAGTCGGGTCTTTCGACCGGACACTCCGGCCAAACTTTTTTTGCGTTGACGTCGATCGAGTCCGATTGGGACAATCGGCTTTTCGCGAGCGCCGGAGTCCCGTGTCAAATCAACAGATTGGCTCTCGCAGGTGCCTCGCCGCTATCCCGGCTCGCAACGAGCAGGAAACGGTCGGCGAGGTCGTGCGCGGCGTGATGGCGGCACTTGATTGTTCCGTTCTCGTCATCAACGACGCCAGCACCGACGATACGGCCGCGTATGCGGCGGCGGCCGGCGCTACCGTCATCACGCTGCCGTTCCAGCTTGGCGCCTGGGGGGCGAGCCAGGCCGGCATGCGCTACGCATTGCGCAACCACTATGAACGCGTCATCACGCTCGATGCGGACGGCCAGCATCATCCGGACCAGTTGCCGCTGCTGCTGCAGGCGCACATGGACGGCGCGGCCGACGTCACGATCGGGACCTGTCCGCAGCGCCTCAGCGCCGCCAAGCGCATCGCCTGGGCCTATTTCCGCCTGATCACGGGACTGCAGGTCACCGATTTCACGTCGGGTCTGCGCGTCTATGGACGCCGCGCGATCCGCGCGCTCGCGTCGCGCGAGGCAAGCCTCATCGACTACCAGGACATCGGCGTGCTCATGCTGTTGCGGCGCAAGGCGCTGCGCATTGCCGAAGCGCCTACCCTGATGTCGGCGCGCCGCAGCGGCGCCTCGCGGATTTTCTCGTCCTGGTTCACCGTCGCCCGCTACATGATCGCGACGACGGTGCTCAGCATCGCCCGCATCGGCGCACGCGAGCGCCGCGGACGCGCCGAGACGGCGACGCCATGACCGCACAGATCACGGCGGCACTGCTCGGACTCGCTCTCGCGGGGAGCATTCTCTACCTGGTCAGGCGCGACCACCTGCACGGACCGTATGCGCTCTGGTGGCTGATCGTCGCCGCGGCGACGCTGGTTCTGGGCTTCGTGCCGCGCACGATCGACTGGCTGGCCCACTTCAGCGGCATCGCCTACCCGCCGGTCCTGCCGATCATCATCGGTCTGTCGCTGATCCTGTTGCGGCTGCTGCAGCTCGACATCGAGCGTTCGCGGCAGGAACGCCAGATCCGGCGCCTCAACCAGAAGCTCGCGATCCTCGAAGAAGAATTGCACTCGCTGCGCCGTGCCGCGCTGGCGAGGCCCGAAGCCGGCAAGCGCCCGGACTGATACGGCGCGATGCGCGTACTACATGTCGGCAAGTTCTATCCGCCGGTGCCCGGCGGCATCGAGACATTCACGGCAATACTCGCGCGCGAGCAGGCCGCGTCCGGCGACGCAGTAGCCGTCCTGGCCCATGCGGGCACGAGAGGCTGGCGCACGCGGCGGCGCGACGACGGCGCGGTGTCGGTCCACGAAACGGCACGCTGGGGACAGCTCGCGTATGCGCCGATCAGCCCCGGCTTTCCGTGGCAGCTGGCGCGCCTGATCACGCTCCATCGTCCCGACCTGCTCCATATCCATGTACCGAACACGTCGGCCTTCGCGGCACTGGTCGTACCGGCGGCGCGCCGACTCCCCTGGGTCGTGCATTGGCATGCGGACATTCCCCTCGACAGCGCGAGCCGCCTGCTGAGGCTCGCCTATCCGTTCTACCGTCCCTGGGAGCACGCGCTGCTGCGTCGCGCCGACACGATCATCGCCACGTCGGCCGCCTACCGCGACGCGAGCCATGCCCTCGCCGGCTGGCGCGACAAGACCGTGGTCGTGCCGCTGGCGCTGGCCGACGCCCCGCCGCCCGATGCCGGCGAACCGCTATGGCCCGCCGGCACGCGGCGTCTGCTCGCCGTCGGACGGCTGAGTCATTACAAAGGCTTCGAGGTGCTGCTCGACAGCCTCGTGCAACTGCCGGATACCGCGCTGCTCCTGATCGGCAGCGGCGAGCGCGAAGCAGCGTTGCGCGCGCGCATCGCCGAGCTCGGGCTCGCCGCACGCGTAAGGATGACCGGCCACGTCGACGACGATTTCCTGCAGCGCGCCTACGCGCAGGCCGAGATCTTCTGCCTGCCCTCGCTCGATCGTGCGGAAGCGTTCGGCATGGTGCTGCTCGAAGCCATGAGGGCCGGTTTGCCCTGTGTCGCGAGCGCGATTCCGGGGTCGGGCGTCGGCGAAGTCGTCGTTGCCGGGCAGACCGGGCTGCTGGCTCCGCCGGGCGACGCCGCTGCGCTCGCGGCGGCGCTGGATCGACTCGCCGGCGATGCCGGATTGTGTCGCCGGTTCGGCGAAGCGGGACGACGACGCTGGCAGGACAACTATCGGCCGGACGCCGTCATGGCGGCGACGCGTCGGGCGTACGAACTCGCTCTTTCACGTCGCGCAGCAGCAGTCCGATCAGGCTGAGCGCGAGCGGCGCCCAGTGCAGCACCAGCCGGTTCGCCGCCGTTGCGGTGGCGGCCCACTTCGCGGCCGGCGTGAACACGAACAGCGCGAGCAAGGCGGCAAACCCGGCTGCCAGCAGCACCACAGACAACGCGATCTCGCGCCGCCGCAGCCTGTCGCGACGCCAGATCACGCAGGCGAGGAGCAGCGGCCACAGCAGATGCCAGTTGTTCTGTGCGAACAATCCGTTGAAGAACGCCATCGCCGCGGCGGTGTGCGAAATGTCGGCGCTGCCATCAGCGGCGCCACTGAGCATTTCTCGCACGAGCGCCAGCCACGGCAGGTGCAATGCCCACGACACGCCGACGACGGCAAACGCGATCACTGCCGCAGCAACGAGTCCGATGCGACGCCAGCGCGGCGGCACCTGCACGAGCACCGCAAACCCGACGATCAGCAGCGCCCAGATCGCACCTTCGAATTTCAGCAACGGCAGGGCAGCGACGCAGCAAAGCGCGAGCGTGAGCTGCGACCGGTCCCCGTCCTTCAGCCAGCGCAACCCGCTCAGCACGGCGAACGAGAGGGCCGTCGCGACCCAGAGATCCGCGTAGCCGGCGAGTCCGGCATGCACCGACAACAGCGGCAGCGACGCGAGCATGTACGCCAGCACCACGCAACCGACGCGCGACACGCCGAGCACGCGCCACTGGCCGGCGCAGCCGAGAACGAGCGCGAGCCAGAGCAGCGGCCATGCGGATGCGACGGCACCTTCGTTCCAGGCGCCGGCACCGGCCGCGAGCCAGAGCTCGACGCGACTCAGCAATTCGGGATAGCGCCAGGCGAGCGCGGTATGTGCGCTCGGATCGGCGCTTTGCCACCAGGCGAAGGGCTCGACATACGGCACCTGTCCGAGCTCGAACCAGGTCTTGGCTTTCAGCGACCACGCGTTCCAGGCATCCCAGACGAACACGGGGCGCAGGAAGGCCTCGTCGAGGACGAACGCGAAGCGCACGGCAATCGCCGCGAGCAGGAGCCACGCCCAGAACGGCAGCCGGCCGTCTACGGCTGTTTCGGGCATGGTCGGGGTCGACGCGCCGGCATGACGCATCCGCCACCAGCCCGCAACCGCGAGTACGACTACGGCACCGACGAGCAACGGCACGATCGCCGCAAACAGCGACATCCCGGGAACGTCACGTCGCAACCCAACCAACAATCCGCTCGCGAGCAACCCGAGCAGTACCGAATATCCGCCAGCGGCGAGCCCGTCACCGCTTCGCCGCGGCACGCCGGCGATCGCGAACCACAGCGCCGCGCCGAGCACGATGCTGCACCCGAGGGCCGCCAGCAGGCCGGGCGTCATGGCTTCGCCTCGCCGAGGTAATAGAGTCGCAGCGGCGGCGCCTCGATCAGCGGCCGCGCTGGCACGAAAAACTCGTCGCCGATCTGCAGGCGCCCCGACTTGGCGTCGAAGATCAGCGAGTCGACCTGCAGCGTCGCGAGATACATCGGCTCACGCGCCGTCGCCAGAGGCGACCAGCCAGTCAGATTCATCGGCGCGGTACGCGCGGGCGCCAGGTGGTAGACGAAGCGGGCGCGCAGGAAATCCGATTCCGCATCGACGAGCAGGCGTACGCGATCCGGGTCCGCGCCGTCGTCGCGCAATGCTTGCCGTACCTGCCGTGCGGCCGAGAGTACATCCGCGTCGGCGACGCGACGCTGGCGTTCCGGCCAGTCCAGCGACGCGTAGACCTGCCGCGTCGCGGCGTGCCGATCGGCGAAACTCAGGCTCCAGCGCAGGTCGAGCAGCAGCCACGCGATCACGACGCCGGCACCGACGATACGCAAGTTGCGCGTGCGCGAGCCCGGCGCGAACTGCCACAGCAGTAGCCCCGTGAGCACGAGCCCGACCGTCAGCAGCAGTACCGGAGAACGCGCACGGACGGCGCCGTTGTCGGGGCCGAGCGCGCTGATCGACATCAGCGACCACGCTCGCCGTCCCGACCATTCGGTCGACACCGCCCCCACGCGCCCGGCCCACGACGGCGACCAGAATTCGGCACTATCCAGGCGAAATCCGCGGAATGCCTGTTCCGCCGGAACCGATTGCGCGACCGGATAGACCGCAAATCCGATCTCGCTGATCGCCCCTTGCCAGTCCTTTTCGCGCGAGAGGTCGATCGTGCCGGTATCGCCGCGGCCGCGCGTCAACGCGATCGTGCGCACGTCGCCTGGCGAGTCCGCACGCCGATACAGGAAAGCCACTTCGAGCGTCGGTGCGAGCGCGTCGAAACGATAGCGCAGTACCGGCCAGTCGGCGGCGTCGGCCATGTCGACGCCGCGCACGAGCAGCGCGCCGTGGTTCTCGTCTTCGGTTTCTACGAGCAGTCCGTTGCCGTCGATCTGCCCGCCGGCGAGCGCGGCGAATTCGGCGCCGTCGAGCCGGTAGCGCTGCAGCGGCCAGGGCGACTGGAACGGCGAGAGCTCGACGAAAATCGCGATCAGCAGGAACCAGAGCGCGACGATAGCGACGATGAGCACGCGCGGCATCAGGCCACCAGGCTGTCGAGCCGATCGAGCTCGAGCGGCGTGAAACCGGCGGCGAGACGATCGCGCCGATTGAAGGGTCCCTTGAGCGCACCGCGGTAGTAGCGCTGCAACAGTTGCTGGAACGTGTCGGCGGGGTCGACGCCCTCGCGTTCGCAGCACCAGGCGAACCAGCGCGTGCCCGCGGCGACGTGGGCGACTTCCTCGGCGAGTATCTGCTCGAGTATCGCGATGGTCGTCGTGTCGCCGACGGCGCGCAGGCGCTCGATCATGCCCGGCGTCACATCGAGGCCGCGCGCCTCGAGCACCCGCGGCACGAGCGCCATGCGTTCGAGGCAATGCTCTGCCGTGCGCCTGGCCATTTCCCAGAGACCGTCGTGTGCCGGCAGGTCGCCGTAGCTCAGGCCGAAATCGGCGAGGCGCCGTTCGAGCAGCGAGAAGTGCCGCGCTTCGTCGTTCGCGACGGCAATCCAGTCTGCATAGAACGCGGCCGGCATGTCGCGAAAGCGATAGACCGCATCCCAGGCGAGGTTGATCGCGTTGAATTCGATATGCGCGACGGCGTGGACGAGCGCGGCCCGCCCGGCTTCGGTGCCGAGCCCGCGCTGCGCGAGCGCCCGCGGCGGCACGAGCAGCGGTCGCGCGGGTCGGCCGGGTTCGCCGATCGGTTCGGGCGGCGGCGCCTCGTCGATGACGAGACCGCCGGCGGCAAACGCGGCGGCCGTCGCGACCGTGCGTTCGACCTTGCGCAGCGGCAAGGTTTCGTCGAGACAGGCTCGCGCGGCGGCGAACAGATTGGTCGATGCGGGTGCGAGCATGGCGTCCCGGCCGTACGCGGATCGGAGCCCGATTATGCCCGCAGCCGGCGTATCGAATGCTAGTGTTCGATCACCGTGCCGACACGCCGCTCCGGGCGGCGGTCTACGAATGGAGCGACGGCTTGACGGAATACTGGCGTGTCCCCGAACTCGACGAAGCCGCGCTGACCGCGGCGCTCGCCGCGTTCCTCGCGAACGCGGATGCCGGCGACGATCCGTATCTCGCCGCCAAACGCGCGCTGCCGACATCGACCGCCGAACTCGTGCGCGCCTACGCCAAGGTTCGCGGCGCGCTGTCGGCGGGACAGCGTCTGCTCGACTGGGGCTGCCGCCACGCGGCGTTGTCGGCACTCGCCCGTGCCGAGTTCGGCGAACGCGTCGAACTGCACGGCTGCGACGTCTGCGACGCACGCGAGTACGCCGCGTTTCACGAACGCTGCGGTTTGCACTATGTGCGTCTGGCGCATCCGTGGCGGCTCGACTACCCCGACGCGCACTTCGACGGCGTGCTCGCCGGTGGAACGCTCGAGCATGTGCCCAATGACGGCGCCTCGCTGACCGAACTCTGGCGCGTGCTCAAGCCCGGCGGTGCGCTGCTGGTCACGCATCTGCCGAACCGCGGTTCCTGGACCGAGTTCGTGTCGCGGCGGCGCTTTCCCGCCCAGGCGCATCACCGGCGCTATGCCTTGCGCCCGTTTCGCCGCCGGCTGCTGCACTACGGCTTCGAAGTCGTCGCCGGCGGCCATCATCAACTCGCTCCGTCGAGCCTTCCGGCCGCCTGGCGCGAGCCCTGGCTGGAGCGCGCGCTCGCGCTCGCTCAGCCGTTGAACGCGTTCGAGAACGTCTGGCCGTTGCGGCGGTTCAGTGCGACGCTCTGGTGCGTCGCGCGCAAACGCGAAGGCTTCTGAAACGGCGCGCGCGACGCGACCGTCGCGTCGCGCGAACGCATCAGGAAACGCGTCGCAGATTCTTCGCTTCGTCGGAGCGCGCGAACTCGAGTTCGCGCAGGTAGTCGGCCTGCACGCCGGTGACGTATTCGCCCGAGAAGCACGACGTGTCGAACGTCCTCAATTCTTCGTTGCCCTCGCTGACGGCGGCGACGAGATCGTCGAGATCCTGATAGACGAGCCAGTCCGCGCCGAGCAGTTCCGCGATCTCATCGTCGTTGCGATTGTGCGCGACGAGTTCGGCCGCGGCCGGCATGTCGATGCCGTAGACATTCGGGTAGCGCACAGGCGGCGCGGCCGACGCGAAATAGACCTTGGTCGCACCGGCTTCGCGCGCCATCTGGATGATCTGCTTGGAGGTAGTGCCGCGCACGATCGAATCGTCGACGAGCAGCACGGTCTTGCGACGGAATTCGAGGTCGATCGCATTGAGCTTGCGGCGCACGGATTTCACCCGTTCGCTCTGACCCGGCATGATGAACGTGCGGCCGATGTAGCGGTTCTTGACGAAGCCTTCGCGCATCGGCACGCCGAGATCGTTCGCGAGCGAACTCGCCGCCGTGCGCGCCGTGTCGGGAATCGGAATCACCGCATCGATGCCGTGATCCGGACGCAGCCGGCGGATCTTCGCGGCGAGGCGTTCGCCCATGCGCAGACGCGCCTTGTAGACCGACACGTCTTCGATCATCGAATCGGGCCGCGCGAGATAGACGTATTCGAAAATGCACGGCGTATGCGCATAGCCTTCGGCGCAGCGGCGATGGTGCAGGCTGCCGTCGAAGCCGAGCAGCACTGCTTCGCCGGGTTCGACGTCGCGCAGGCGTCGGAAGCCGAGGATGTCGAGCGCGACCGATTCGGACGCGACCGCATATTCCTTGCCTTCCGGCGTATCGCGTTCGCCGAGCACCAGCGGACGAATGCCGTGCGGATCGCGGAACGCGAGAATTCCGTAGCCGAGCACGAGCGCCGCGACCGCATAACCGCCGCGCGCACGTGAATGCACGCCGGCGACAGCCTTGAACAGGTGGTCCGGCGTCAGGCTCATGCGCTCCTGGATCTGGAGTTCGTGCGCCAGCACGTTGAGCAGCACTTCCGAATCGGAATTCGTGTTGATGTGGCGACGGTCGCCTTCGAACAGTTCGCTGCTGATCGCGTCGGCGTTGACGAGATTGCCGTTGTGGGCGAGCGCGATGCCGTACGGCGAATTGACGTAGAACGGCTGCGACTCGCCGACGTCGTCGGAGCCCGCGGTCGGATAGCGGCAGTGGCCGATGCCGACGCGGCCGCGCAGCTTCAGCATGTCGTCGCGCTGGAACACGTCGCGCACGAGTCCGCGCGCCTTGTGCAGGCGCAGCTTCGACCCGTCGACCGTGGCGATGCCGGCCGCATCCTGGCCGCGGTGCTGCAGCACCGTCAGGCCGTCGTACAGCGCCGAAGCGACCTCGGACTTGCCCACAATTCCAATAATTCCGCACATGACGAGGTTACCGCTAAGAGGAAGATTTCTTTTGCGCACCGGCCTCGGCCGGCGGCGGCGAATTGGGGGCGCTCGGCGCGCCTTGCAACGCAGGCATGTTCAGCAGGCCGCGATAGTCCAGGTGCTTGTTGACGCTCTCCGGCAACTTGGCCGACAACCATTCGGCGCCGTTCTGGAATCCGGGCATCAAGCGCGACTCCTTCCACCAGGGATCGCGCGGAAACGGCGTGAACCCGAGCAACAGTACCGCGATCAGCACGAGCGCGAGGCCGCGCGCAAGACCGAACAGCATGCCGAGCAGGCGATCGGTGCCGCTGAGACCGCTGCCGGCGACGAGCTTGCGCAGGACGAACGCGACGAGCGCGCCGGCGACGAGGACGCCGATGAAGCACAGGCCGTAACCGAGCAGCAGCCGCACCGAGGGCACGTCGACGCTCGCGAATTGCGCCGCGAGTTTTTCGCCGAACATCCAGGCGACCCAGAATGCCGCCGCCCAGCAGGCCAGGGCCATGACCTCGGCGATGAGCCCACGCCAGAGCCCGATCAGGACCGACAGGGCCAGCACGCCAAGGATGCAGTAATCGGCCCAGTTCACGGCGTGCTCTGCCTCAGGGCACCGTCACGATCATGCCGGTGATCGTGAGTTTCTGCTTGGCCTGGTCGCGCAGCTTTTCGCTGCCCGCGCGATCGGGTTCCGGGCCCAGGCGCACGCGCCAGAGTTTTTCCGCGCCCTGCCCCGTGCTGTCGACGAAGCTCGGCAGGCCGGCGCCTTTCGCGCGCGCCGACAATTTGTTCGCTTCGTCCTGCGATTTGAATGCGCCGAGCTGCACGGCCCAGCCGCCGGCGCGGTTCGCCGGCAATGCCGCGACCGGCGCATCGGCCTTGGGTGCGGCTGCCACGATCTCCACGACGCTGCCCTTGAGCTTCGCGTCGGCTTTCTGCAACTTGAGCCGCGCCGCTTCGGCCGTGCTGCGGTCTTCGTACGGTCCGAGCCGCACGCGCGTGGCCGGTTTGCCGTCGACGTCGGCGGACTCGGTATAGGCCACGAGACCATATTTCTTCGCGCTTGCCACGAGCGCGTCGGCATTCGCGCCGTTCGCGAAGATGCCCAGGTGCACCGCGTAGCGGCCGGCGCTGCTCGCCACCGGCGCAGCGCGTTCGGGCACCGGCCTGGCCGGCGCGGCTTCGACCGGCTTCGCCGTCGCCACGGCCGGCTTCGTCGCGGCGGTCGGCGGCGGCGGGGCAGCATCCTGCGGATAAGGAACCTCCGCAGCATTGCGCGGGTTCGCGCCGGCATCGACGGTCGCGACGCTGTCGCTGCCGCCCGCGGCTCGTTCCGGCAGCGGCGCCGGGGCCGTCGACCTGCCGCCTTCGGCCGGCACCACGCGTGTCTGGAATTCGCGCTCCGGCGCTGGCGGGATCGCCAGGTTCTCGGTAACGGTATCGGTCTTCGGCGGCGAGCCGGAGAGAAACATCGGAACGAAGATGACCGCGAGCGCGATCAGGACGGCGGCACCGATGAGACGCTGTTTCAATGCGGAATCCATAGCCGGGTGGCCTCCAGGAACATCGGGATTATACGCGTCGGCGACGCCCGACCCGCAGCGTCGCGCTCATCGCGCTGCAACGTTCTGCAACCAGCGCAACGCAGCGGCGGCGATGAAGAACGATCCGAACGCGACGACGCGTGCGCCGGCACGCAGGCGCGGGACGAGCGTATCGAGCGCCGTTGCAACGTCGCCCCAACAGCTGCGCCGCAGCGGACCGAGCGCGGCGCCGAATTCGGTGTCGAGCGAAAGGAGATCGCGACCGCGCTCGGATTCGGCCGACAGATCGACGAGATGCCACTCGCCGATGCGCCTACGCAGCGGCAGAAGCATGCCGGCGACGTCTTTGTCGTGCAGTGCGCCGAATACCGCGAGGGTCTCCGCGGCGGGCTCGCGCGCCAGCCATTCGGCCAGCACGGCTGCGGCCTGGGGATTGTGAGCCACGTCGATCACGAGCTCCCCTTCGCCGACGCGCACGCGCTGCAGTCGCGCGCGCAAGCGCGCCTCGGCGACGCCACGCGCGAACGCCGCGGCCGGCAGCGGCAATCGCCCGCGCAGGGCGCGCAGCGCGGCGATCGCTGCTGCCGCGTTCGCCGGCTGGCAGCCGGCCTCGAGCTGCGGCGCCGGCAGCGACAGCCGCGTCGCATCGTCGCCGCTCCAGCGCCAGCCGATGCCGAACGGCTCGATGCGATAGTCGATGCCGGCGCGCACCACGACGGCACCGCGCTCGGCCGCGGCCTCGAGCAAACCCGCCGGCGGATCGGCTTCGGCAATCACGAGCGGACGCCCGGTGCGCGCGACACCGGCTTTCTCGCGGCCGATGCTGTCGCGATCGCTGCCGAGCCAATCCTGATGATCGAGTGCGATCGTGGTCACGATCGCGACATCGGCGTCGATGAGATTGACCGCATCGAGCCGGCCGCCGAGGCCGACTTCGAGTATCGCGACGTCGAGCGCGGCATCGGCGAACACCAGGAGCGCGGCCAGGGTGCCGAATTCGAAGTAGGTCAGGGGGATGTCGCCGCGCGCGGCTTCGATGCGTTCGAACGCATCGACCAGCGGCGCATCGTCGGCATCGACGCCCGCGATGCGGACACGCTCGTTGTAGGTCAGCACATGTGGCGAGGTGTAGGCACCCGTGCGATAGCCGCCCGCGGCGAGCATGGCCTCGACGAACGCGACCGTGGAGCCCTTGCCGTTGGTTCCCGCAACCGTCACGACGAGCGGCGCGGGGCGCGGCGCACCGAGCCGCCGCCAAACCTCGCCGACGCGGGCGAGGCCGAGATCGATACCGCGCAGGTGGACGCCGAGCTGATAGTCGAGCCACTGCTGCAGCGTGCGCGGCGGCAGCGGCGTGTCCGGCGTACTCAGGCCGCCGCTCCGGCGACCGGCGCCGCGCCGTGGCGCGGCTGGCGCATGAGCATCGCGAGGATGTCCGCGAGTCTGTTGCGCGTTTCGCGCCGGTCGACGATGAGATCGACCGCGCCGTGTTCGACGAGGAACTCGGAACGCTGGAAGCCTTCCGGCAACGTCTCGCGCACGGTCTGCTCGATCACGCGAGGGCCGGCGAAGCCGATCAGCGCCTTGGGTTCGGCGACGTTGAGATCACCGAGCATGCCGAGACTGGCGGAAACGCCGCCGGTGGTCGGATGCGTCAGCACGGAGATGTAGGGCAGTCCCGCCGCACGCAGCCGCGCGAGCGCCGCCGCCGTCTTGGCCATCTGCATCAGCGAGAACAGGCCTTCCTGCATGCGCGCGCCGCCGGTCGCCGACCAGCAGACCAGCGGCGTGCGGTCGGCCAGTGCGCGTTCGGCCGCGCGCGTGAACTTCTCGCCGACGACCGAGCCCATCGAGCCGCCCATGTAGCTGAAATCGAACGCGACGGCGACGAGCGGGCGCGCCTTCAGCAGCCCCTTCATCGCGACCATCGCGTCCTTCTCGCCGGTCTGCTTCTGCGCCGCGACGATGCGGTCTTTGTATCTTTTTGAATCTTTGAACTTGAGCGCATCGACCGGCTCGAGGTCGGCGGCCAGCTCTTCGGTCGAGCCTTCGTCGAAGAACGCGAGCAGGCGCTTGCGCGCGCCGATCGCGTGGTGATGACCGCACTGCGGACAGACTTCGAGGTTGCGCTCGAGCTCCGGGCGGTACAGCACGGCGGCACAGCCGTCGCACTTCTCCCAGAGTCCTTCGGGCACCTTGCCCTTGGCGCCGTTGCCTTGGGTGCGGATGCGCGACGGCATCAGTTTCGAAAGCCAACTCATGTCATCAACCTCTCCGGTTTCCGCCGGCGGCTGCAGGGCCGGCGTGGATTCGAGCAATGGCGTCGCCTCGGGCGACGTCGGGTCTTGCGCAGGATCGGCCGGCCGCTTATGCGGCATGACCTGCCGGCAACGCGTCCAGCGCCGCCCGGATGGGCGCGAGGAACGTTTTCGCGCGCCGTACCGTGTCCGCAACGTCCACACCGCCCGCCAGTGTATCGACGAGCGCGCTGCCGATCACCACGGCGTCGGCAAAGCCTGCGATCGTCGCCGCGGCCGCCGCGTCCTTGACGCCGAAACCGACAGCGACCGGCGTGCGCGCCTGCTTGCGCAGCGCCGCGACGCGCTCGCGCACCGCGTCCGTGCTCAGGTGGGCCGCGCCGGTGATGCCGGCGAACGAAACATAGTAGAGAAACCCCTGCGCAGCGGCGCATACCTGCTGCAGGCGCGCCTCGTCCGTGGTCGGGGCAGCCAGGAAGATCTGGTCGAGACCGGCCGCACGCAAGGGCTGCGCAGTCGCGATTTCTTCGACCGGACAGTCCACCAGCAGCACGCCGTCGACGCCGGCCTCGACTGCTTCGGCGGCAAAACGCTCGACGCCGCGGATCTCGACCGGATTCAGATAGCCCATGAGCACGACCGGCGTCTGCGTGTCGCGCAGGCGGAATTCGCGCACCCAGCCGAGGATCTGACCGAGCCCCACGCCCTTGGCCAGCGCCCGCTCGTTCGCATGCTGGATCACCGGACCGTCGGCCATGGGATCGGAAAACGGGACGCCGAGTTCGATCAGGTCGGCGCCCGACTCGACCAGCGCGTGCATGATCGCGACCGTGGCCTCGGGCAGCGGATCGCCCGCGGTGATGAAAGGAATCAGACCGGCCCGGCGATTGGCCTGAAGCGCGGCGAAGCGTTCGGAAATGCGGCTCATGAGTGGCGATAGCCCCGGATGCGGATGGGTGAGCGGCGGCGTCAGACGAGGCTCAGACCTTCGCGTCGGGCGATGGTGTGAACGTCCTTGTCGCCGCGGCCGGAAAGATTGACGAGCAGGAGCTGGTCCTTGGGCAGGTCGCGGGCGAGCTTGATGCCCTGCGCTACCGCATGGCTCGACTCGAGCGCGGCGAGGATGCCCTCGGTGCGGGCGAGTTCGTGGAACGCCGCAAGCGCCTCGTCGTCTGTCACGCCGAGGTACTGCGCACGGCCGCTGTCCTTGAGATAGGCATGCTCCGGACCGACGCCGGGATAGTCGAGACCGGCCGAGACGGAATGCGTCTCGATGATCTGGCCGTCGTCGTCGCAGATGACGTAGGTGCGATTGCCGTGCAGCACGCCGGGACGACCCGCGGCGAGCGACGCCGCGTGGCGGCCGGTCTCGATGCCGTCGCCCGCCGCTTCGGCGCCGTAGATGCGGACTTCGGCGTCGTTGAGGAACGCATGGAACAGTCCGATCGCATTCGAGCCGCCGCCGACGCAGGCGACGAGCGCATGCGGCAGGCGGCCGTATTGCTCGAGCATCTGCGCACGCGCTTCGCGGCCGACGACCGCGTTGAAGTCGCGCACCATCTGCGGATACGGATGCGGCCCCGCCACCGTGCCGATCATGTAGAACGTGTCGTGCACGTTCGTGACCCAGTCGCGCAGCGCTTCGTTGAGCGCATCCTTCAGAGTCTTCGAACCGGACTGCACCGGGCGTACCTCGGCGCCGAGCAGCTTCATGCGATAGACGTTGATCGCCTGGCGCTCGACGTCGACCGCTCCCATGTAGACGACGCAGGGAATGCCGAGGCGCGCGCAGACCGTCGCGCTCGCGACGCCGTGCTGGCCCGCACCGGTCTCGGCGATGATGCGGCGCTTGCCCATCTTGCGTGCGACCAGCGCCTGGCCGATCGTGTTGTTGATCTTGTGCGCGCCGGTGTGATTCAAGTCCTCGCGCTTGAGCAGGATCTGCGCGCCGCCGACCTTCTTCGACAGGCGCTCGGCGTGATAGATCGGGCTGGGCCGTCCGACGTAGTGCTTCAGGTCGTAGTCGAACTCGGCAATGAATTCGGGGTCGACGCGCAGTCGCTCGTAGGCCGCCGTGAGTTCCGCGAGCGGCGCCATCAGAGTTTCGGCGACGTAGACGCCGCCGTAGGCGCCGAAGCGTCCGTGCGCATCAGGCAAATTGTGGAAATCAGTCATCACGCGATGGTTTCCTTGTCGGTGCGGTCGCGGGCCAGCGACCGCATGAATTGACGCATCTTCTGCGCGCATTTGATGCCGGGCGCGCGCTCGATGCCGCTCGATACGTCGACGGCATAGGGCTGCGCGATCCGCACGGCCCCGGCGACGTTGTCGGCGTCGAGACCACCGGCCAGCAGCAGCGGCCGCGCCAGATCTCGCGGCACGCGCGTCCAGTCGAATGCGACGCCGCTGCCGCCCTGCCCGCCGGCCGCGTGGCTGTCGAGCAGGAAGCCCGTCGCCTGCGGATGGGAACGCACATAGGCGTGCACGTCGGCGACGCTGCCCATCGGCACGGCCTTGAGGTAGCGCCGCCCGAACGCCGTGCAACGCTCCGCCGGCTCGTCGCCGTGGAATTGCAGCAGATCCGGCGCGACGCGGCTAATGACTTCGTCGACCCAGGCGGCCTCGTCGTCGAGCAGCAGGGTGACCACCGCGACGAACGGCGGCACCATCGCACGCAGGGACGCGGCCAGGTCGAGCGATACGAACCGCTTGCTGCGCCGGGTCATCACGAGTCCGATCGCGTCGACGCCGAGCGTGCAGGCCTCGGCCACGTCTTCGGCGCGCGTGAGTCCGCAGAATTTGACCCGCACGCGCTCGTTCACAATGTCACTTCCGCGGGGAGTTGCCATTCGGGCGGGTAGGACGGATGCAGAAAGGTGAGCCCCCGGGACGGCGCCGTCGGTCCCGCCTGCGTGCGGTCGCGCCCGAGCAGCACTTCGCGCACCCAATCGGGATCGTGCTCGCCGAGACCGACCGGCAGCAGGCTGCCGACGATGTTGCGGACCATGTGATGCAGGAAGGCATTCGCCTGGATGTCGAAATGAATGCGCTCGCCTTCGCGCGTGACATCCAGTGCGTGGATGGTGCGCACCGGATTCGGCGCCTGGCAGGCGACGGTGCGGAATGCGTTGAAATCGTGCTCGCCGAGCAGATGCCGCGCCGCCCGCTGCATGCGCGCGGCGTCGAGCGGCAGCCGCTCCCAGGCGACGAAGCGCGCTTCGAGCGCCGGCCGCACCGCGCGGTTCAGCAAGGTGTAGCGGTAGCGCCGCGCGCGCGCCGAGAAACGCGCGTGGAAGTCGCCGGGTACGCGCTGCAGCCAGCGCACGCAGACATCGTCCGGCAATCGCGAGTTCGTGCCCAGCAGCCAGCTCCGGTCGGCGCGCTCCACCGGCGCGTCGAAATGGACGACCTGACAGCGCGCGTGCACGCCGGCGTCGGTGCGGCCGGCGCAAACCACCTCGACCGGCGTCGCCGCGACGAAGGACAGGGCCTGCTCGAGCACGCCCTGCACCGTACGACCGCGGTCCAGCCGCTGCCAGCCGAGAAAGTCGGTACCGTCGTATTCGACGCCCAGGGCGATGCGCAAGCCAGCTCCGGCCGAATGCAAAAGGGGCGCGATTGTAGCCCGAACGCGGCGACGGCCGTCGCGCGGGCACCGGAGTCGCGCGAATACGACGGCGCCGCAACGGAAAAGGCCGGCTTGCGCCGGCCTTTTCGTCAGTCCTTGAAAGGAACCGGACTCAGCGGATTTCGGCGAGCAGCTTGCGCGCCTCGTTCTTCTGCGTGTCCGAGCCTTCGATCAGCACTTCTTCGAGCATCGAACGCGCGCCGTCCGGACAAGCTCAACGCCTTGAATCTGCGGACCTTGCAGGAGCTCGACGCG
>CAMLSI010000018.1 GCA_946482585.1 uncultured Lysobacteraceae bacterium | reverse complement strand
CCATCTCCGTCACGGTTCGAGCGATGCTCGACGGCGGATGTTACAGGCGTTTGAATCGAGCCTCTATTCAGTCCGTGCGGATGGCCTCAAACCGGCACCGCGCGGAGATACTTCGCTATCCCGTCGAGCAGCATCTGCACCGACAAGGCGATCAGGATCATGCCCATGAGCCGTTCGAGCGCGGTCAGCACGCTCTCGCCGAGCAGCCGATACAGATAGGTTGCCGACCAGAGGATGAGCGCTGTCGCAAACCAGGCCGCGAACAGCGCGAGCGCCCATTGCGGCAGCTTGCCGGGCTGCGTATTGGTCAGCAGCAGCAGCGCCGCCATCGCCGAAGGACCGGCCACCCCCGGAATCGCCATCGGCACGATGAACGGCTCTCCGCCTTCGGCATGGCCGAAAATGCCGCCATCCTTGGGCGGAAACACCATCTTGACGCCGATCAGGAACAGGATGATGCCGCCGGCGATGCTGACCGACTCCTGCTTGAGCTGCAGCAGCTTGAGGATGTACTGCCCCCCGAACAGGAATGCGAACAGGACGACCAACGCGATCAGCAGCTCGCGCAGCAGGACGAGGCGGCGGCGTTCCGGCGCGACGCCCTTGAGCAGGCTCAGGAAAACCGGGATGTTGCCGAGCGGATCCATGATGAGAAACAGCAGGATGCCTGCAGACACCGTGCTCATCTGGCTATCCATGTTTCCCCCTGTCGGCGTACGGCGCCATCAATGCGTGGCGCGCAGATCCAGCGTCTGGCCACGCGCGGAAGCGCCCTCGCTGGCCAGCAGGTAGACCACGCCGGCAGCGAATGCGGCCGGCTCGGGCCGGTCCAGTGTGTTCTCGCCGAAATAGGCCATACGGCGCAAGGCCGACCGCATCGGCGGCGGCAGCAGCGTTGCGACCCGTACGTTCGAGTTCTCGGTTTCGTCGTGGAGGATCGCGGCCAGACCATTCAGGGCCGCCTTCGCTACCCCATAGGCGCCCCAGAACGACTTGCGCACGCGTCCTGGATCATCCTCGACGAACACGATGCTCGCGTCCGGCGATTGCTGCAGCAGCGGCAGCAGCGCCTGTGTCAGCAGGAACGGGCCGTTGAGATTGACCTGCAGCACGCGCATCCATTCTTCGGGCTTGAACTGGACCAGCGGCTGCAGACCGGCAAAATGCGCCGCGGCATGAACGATACCGTCGAGACCGCCGCATTCGCGCTCGATCGTCGCGGCGAGCTCTTCGTAGTCGGCCGGGGTCGCGCCTTCGAGATTGAGCGGATAGATCGCGGGCGTCGCCGCGCCGAGCGCTTCGATCTCGTCATAGAGTTTTTCGAGCCCCGGAACCTTGCGTCCCAGCAGCACGACCGCGGCACCGGCCTCGGCACAGGCCAGAGCGCTGGCACGCCCAAGTCCGCCGGTTGCGCCGACGATGAGGATGGTGCGGCCTTTCAGGCCGGCGGCGGCGGGCGTCCAGCCCGCGGGCAGCGTCGCCATCACGCCTTCCGCGTTTCGCGCACGATGCGTTCGAGCTCGCCCGACTCATAGAGCTCGAGCGTGATGTCGCAGCCGCCGATCAGTTCGCCGTTGATGAACAGCTGCGGGAACGTGGGCCAGTTGGAATAGCGTGGCAGGTTCGCGCGAATCTCGGGATCTTCGAGCACGTTGACCGACACGTAGTCGGCGTTGACGGCTTTGAGCGCCTGTGCCGTGCGGCTGGAGAAGCCGCACATCGGAAACTGTGGCGTGCCCTTCATGAAGAGCACGATGGGGCTGCCTTCTACGGCGGTCTTGATGCGTTCGAGTACGTCCACGGGAATACCTGAAGAAAGTGCGCGCGGCGCGCCAGACGGCGGATTGTAGCAGCGGCCCGGCGACAGCCGCGCGGAAGGCCTGCCCGGCCGCGCTTGAAACGACGACGCACAGGCGCCATGGACCTACCTATAATCGAGAATCCCAGCCCACCCGCAAGGAACTGCCCATGGCGATCGAACTGCCCCCCCTGCCCTATGCCAAAGACGCTCTGGCCCCGACCATTTCGGCCGAGACGATCGACTACCACTACGGCAAGCATCATCAGACCTATGTGACCAACCTGAACAATCAGATCAAGGGCACGGAGTTCGAGAACCTCTCGCTCGAGGAAATCATCAAGAAGTCCAGCGGCGGCATGTTCAACAATGCGGCTCAGATCTGGAATCACACGTTCTACTGGAATTGCCTCAAGCCCAACGGCGGCGGCGAACCGGGCGGCAAGCTCGCCGATGCGATCAACGCGGCATTCGGCTCGTTCGCGGCGTTCAAGGAACAGTTCACCAGTACCGCGCTGACCACGTTCGGTTCGGGCTGGGCCTGGCTCGTGCAGCGTCCCGACGGCTCGCTCGCGCTCGTGAGCACCTCGAATGCGGCGACGCCGCTGACCGGCACGGACAAGGCCCTGCTGACCTGCGACGTCTGGGAACACGCCTACTACATCGACTATCGCAACGCTCGCGCGAAATACGTCGAAGCGTTCTGGAATCTGGTCAACTGGGAATTCGTCGCCGCCCAGATGGCCTGAGGCCGGTACCCGCGCAGCCACGAAAAAGCCGCCCGAGAGGCGGCTTTTTCGTGCGCGCGTCGACGGCCTCGGCGCGCGGCGGCCTCTGCCCTCTTCAGCGAGATGCGGCAGCCAGCGCGGCGAGTACGGGTTCAGCCTGACCTTCGCGCCCGAGCGCCCAGGCCACGCGTGCGAGTCGCTCGCGCATTTCTGCTGCGGAGGTCGCGCAAAGCGTCGCATGGCCCACCTTGCGGCCTGCACGCGGCTCCTTGCCGTAGTCGTGCCAGTGCGCGCGCGGTTCTGCCAGTACCGGTGCCGACTCGGGCAGGTCGCCGATCCAGTTGAACATGACGTTGACGCCGAGCGAGCTCGTGTCGCCGAGCGGCAGCCCCAGCACGGCACGCACGTGATTCTCGAACTGGCTGCAGGGCGCGCCTTCTATCGTCCAGTGCCCGGAGTTGTGTACGCGCGGCGCCATTTCGTTGCCGAGCAGACGGCCGTCGCGCACGAACAGCTCGAGCGCGAAAGTGCCCACGTAGTCGAGCGTCTCGGCGATGCGGCGCGCCAGCGCGATCGCCTGTTCGGCGAGTTCCGCCGAATCCGGCGCCGGCGCGAGACTCATCGAGAGGATGCCGTCCGCATGCCAGTTCTGCGTCAGCGGATAGCTGCGGAACTCGCCCTCGCGCGAACGCACGGCGACGACCGACAGTTCGCGCTCGAACGGCACGAAAGCTTCGAGAATCAGCGGCGCCTGACCCAGCGCGGCCCAGGCCGCGTCGACGTCACCGGGCGATTTGATCCGGAACTGACCTTTGCCGTCGTAGCCCAGGCGGCGCGTCTTGAGTATGGCCGGACAACCGATCTCGGCAAGCGCACGCTCGAGGTCTGCCTTGCTGTCGACCGCAGCGAACGCCGGCGTATCCAGGCCGACCTCGCGAAACAAGGTCTTCTCGGCGAGGCGATCCTGTGCGAGCGCAAGCGCGCGCGGATTCGGGTAGACGGCAGTGTGTTCGGTGAGCCACTGCGCCGTCTCCGCCGGGACGTTCTCGAAATCGAAAGTCGCGACATCGATACGCGCGGCGAACGTTTCGAGGGCGGCGAAATCGCGCCAGTCCGCCTGCAGCAACGAAGCGACCTGGCTCGCGCAGGCATCGGCGACGCTGTCGACGACGAGGAAACGCACGCCGAGCGGTGCGCCGGCCAGCGCAAGCATGCGGGCGAGCTGGCCGCCGCCGAGTACGCCTACGGTGGTCATGACAGGCGCGGATCAGCGTTGTCGAGCACGGTACGCGTCTGCGCATCGCGGTAGTCGGCGAGCGCGCGACCGATCTCCGGATGCGTGACCTGCAGCAGCGACGCGGCGAACAACGCGGTGTTGGTGGCGCCGGCCTTGCCGATCGCGAATGTCGCCACCGGAATGCCGGCCGGCATCTGCACGATCGACAACAACGAATCCATGCCATTGAGCGCGTGCGATTGCACCGGCACGCCGAGTACGGGAACGCTGGTCTTCGCGGCGAGCATGCCCGGCAGATGAGCGGCGCCGCCGGCGCCGGCAATGATGGCGCGGAGACCACGCGCTTGCGCCTGCTCGGCGTACTGGAACAACAGATCGGGCGTGCGGTGCGCCGAAACGACGCGCACTTCGTGCGGCACACCCAGGCGCGTCAGAGTGTCGGCGGCATGCTGCATCGTTTCCCAGTCCGACCGAGATCCCATCACTACGCCTATCAGAGGCTCGCTGCCGCTCGCCATGCTCATTGGTCCGCCCTGGGCAAAAACGGTATTGTAGGGGTAAATCCTCACAGGGACGCGCGCCATGGACAAGCGCTTGCTGGACATTCTCTGCTGCCCGGTCAGCAAATCGCCCGTCAGTCCGCTCGGTCGCGCGCAGCTCGATGCGTTGAATGCGGCGATACGGACGGGCGCGGTACGGACCGCCGCCGGCACGGTCGTGGGCACGCCTCTTGCTGCCGGCTTGATAACGGCGGATGGCAAGGCCATCTATCGGATCGAGGACGACATTCCGGTGATGCTCGCCGACGAAGCCATCGGCACGACGCAGTTGGCTTCGTTTCCCGTGTAACGAAAACCGAGACTTGCGTCACAGCTCTCCTGTGACGCATTTCCGATCTTCGACACACTTCGCCGAATCGCCGAGTCTGTATCCCCATGCGGCCTATGAGCGCTAACGACAACAATCCCAAGGTAGTCGACCTGAACCAGCGCAGCGCTGCGGCGACGCTCGGCGAGAAGCCCGCCGAAGCCTTGGCGCAAGTGCGGATGCATGCGCTCAAGCGGCTCACCGCGCTGGCGACGACGCTGTTCGAAAACGCCGACGACGCCCTGTTCGACCTTGCGAGCAAGGCCGACAACAACACAGTCCAGGCGCAGTACTTCGACGGTATGCGCGAGGTACGAAAGAAGCGCCAGCAGATCGAATCGCGCTTCCAGGAACAGCTCTCGCGTCAATTCGTCGACTTTCTCGCCGGTCGCGGCATCGCCGCGAAGACGGAAAGCGCGAACGGCGAGCTGTCCCTGACGCTCGTCGAGAACACCGAACTGGAAGAGTCGCTGGCCGTTGCGAGCATGGTCGCGAAGACGGAGAACCGTCTGCAGCGCGTGCTGTTCGCGATCAACCAGCGCCTTTCGCACATCAGCAACCAGCGCGTCGAGGACACCAACAGTCCCGTCGGTCCTGCCGCCGTGGGCCAGGCGTTCCGTCTGGCCAGCGGAGAACTCGAAGTCGAGCTGCCGGTGCGGCTGATCATCTACAAGCTGTTCGACCGCTATGTCATGGGCGGGCTAGATCAGTTCTACGACGAGCTCAACGCGTTGCTCGTGCACGCCGGCGTGCTGCCGCAGATCCGCGCCAATGTCGCGCGCCGGCCCAGCGGCCCGTCGCCGACGCCGCAACGTCCGGGCGAGGGACCGCCGGGGAGTATTCCGGGTCTCGAGCAAACCGAAACGGCCGCGGGCTACCTGCCCGTCGACGCAGCGGCAGCCGAGCTCCAGGCCAATCTCTACAGCTCGCTGCGTGCCTTGCTGGCGACGCGACGCGGCGGCGACGGCGGCGGCGACGTCATGTCTAGCGGGTACGTGCCGGCGACCTACAACCCGAACGTCGTGCCGCTCAATCCGGCGGAAATCCTTTCGGCGCTGTCGATACTGCAGAATCAGTCGCTCAGCATGCAGCAGAGCGCGGTCGAATCGGCTCAGGTCGCGCTGCGCGTCAAGGAAGAGCTGCTGGGCCAGGCGGGCAAGCTGCGCGGCGAGAACGGCGCGAACGTATCGGGCGCCGACGAAGACACGATCGATCTCGTCGGCATGTTGTTCGAATACATCCTGCAGGACCGCAATCTGCCGGCGCAGATGCAGGCGCTGCTCGGACGCCTGCAGATCCCGTTCCTCAAGGTCGCGCTGCTCGACAAGCATCTGTTCGCGCGTCGCACGCATCCGGCCCGCGTGTTGCTCGACAGTCTCGCGCAGGCTTGCGTCGGCTGGTCGGAAGAATCCGATCGCGACCGTCGCCTGTACGACAAGGTCAAGGAAATCGTCGAGTCGCTGCTCAAGGATTTCGAGGACGACCTCGGCATCTTCGACCGCGTCCGCGTCGATTTCGAGGCTTTCGCCGAAACGAACAAGCGCCGCGCGGAACTCGCCGAGCAGCGGGCGAGCGAAGCCACGCGCGGTCGCGAAAAATTGCTGGACGCCCGGCGCACGGCTGCGCGCGAAATCATGCAGCGCATCGAAAACCGCACGATGCCGGAAATGATCCGCAACCTGCTGTCGCGGCCGTGGGCGAACTACCTCGTGCTCGTGCTGCTGCGCCAGGGCGAGAATTCCGACGAGTGGCGTCATGCGCTGCGGTTCGCCGACGAGCTCGTCTGGAGCGTGCAGCCCAAGCAGAACGCCGCGGAGCGCGAGCGCCTGAACGCGGTACTGCCGCAGCTCGAAAAAACCCTGCGGCACGGTCTTGCGACCGTGGCCTTCGACGAAACCGACGTGCGCCGTCTGATGCAGCAGCTCAATGTGCTCTATCAGGCGCTGCTGCAGCCGGCCGGGCCGACGGCGGTGACCGAAGTGCCGACGCTCGAACTGACCGACCCGTTGCCGGCGGTGAGCCAGGAAGCCGGCGAAACGGTCATGAGCGCCATCAACGAGGAGGAGCCGGCCTCGCCGCCGCTCGAATCGGTCGAAGAACGCTGGATTCAGGCGGTACGCGAACTCAAGGTCGGCACCTGGATCGAATTCCTCGACGAACACGGCGCCAAGGAGCGCGCGAAGCTGTCGTGGATCAGCCCGATCAGCTCGAAATACCTGTTCGTCAATCGCAAAGGACTCAAGGTCGCCGATCGCACACTCGTACAGTTGGCGAGCGATCTCGCCGAAGCCCGCATCACGGTGCTCGAGGAAGTGCCGCTGTTCGACCGTGCACTCGACGCGATCGTCGAGCGGCTCAAGAGCACGCATGCGGCAAAAACGGCGCCGGCCGCGCCGGCTGCGGCTGCCGCTGCGCCGAACTGAGCCATTCCACGCAAGGACGCGCCGACATGCGATTCGATCCGCCGCCCGCGGCGCTCGTGCTGGCCGACGTGCGACGCGCGCTCGCCGAGGATCTCGGCGACGGCGATGCGACCGCAGACCTGCTCCCGGCCGACGCGACGGCACGCGCGCGCGTCATCACGCGCGAAGCGGCCGTGCTCTGCGGTCAGGCCTGGTTCGAGGCCTGCTTTCGGGAACTCGCCCCCGATGTCGCGATCCGCTGGCATGCGGCCGACGGCGACCGCCTCATCGCCGGCCAGACCTTCGTCGAGCTCGCAGGCAATGCGCGTGCGCTGGTGTCAGCCGAGCGCAGCGCCTTGAATTTCGTGCAGACCCTTTCGGGCACGGCGACGGTCACGGCAACGCACGTCGATGCGGTCGCGGGCACGCGCACGCGCATCCTCGACACGCGCAAGACGCTGCCGGGCCTGCGTATCGCACAGAAATACGCGGTCCGCTGCGGCGGCGGAACGAACCACCGCATCGGCCTGTTCGACGCGATGCTGATCAAGGAAAACCACATCGCCGCCGCGGGATCGCTGACCGCAGCCGTACATGCGGCGCGGGCGAGGCACCCGCAATTGCTGCTCGAGGTCGAGGTCGAGAATTTCGGCGAACTCGCCGAGGCGCTGGCCGCGGGCGTCGATCGCGTCATGCTCGACGAGTTCTCCGACGCGGACCTGGGCCGTGCGGTCATCGAAGTCGCCGGCCGTGCGGAGATCGAGGTATCCGGCGGCGTCGACCTGTCGCGTCTCAAGGTCATCGCCGCGAGCGGCGTCGATTTCATCTCGATCGGCGCACTGACCAAGCACGTGCGCGCCGTCGACCTGTCGATGCGCGTGTCACTCGACCGCTGAACTCATCGGACGGCCGATTGCGTCGCGGCACGCAAACATCCGCTTCGGTCGTATGCAGATGTCGCGGAGAGCGCGACCGAACTCCCGCTTCGGATACCTGGAGGCTGCGCTGGCCGGAGAAGCTGGTTCCTGTCGAAACGAAGGCCGAACGCTTGCACCGCAAGCGTCCGGCCGAGTCGGACGGACAGCCGGATGCCCGAGCGATGCCGCGGGGGACGGCCCGAATTTCCTCAGAACAGACCCGCGAACTTCGCCGCGCCCGCAGCGACGGCGATGACGATCACTGCGATTGCGATCCAGACGCCCGCTCCGGGACCGGATTTTTCCGGCACGGCGACCGGCGGCGGCGCGAGCGTCGGCTTGGTCGTGTCCATGCCGGGCGACATCAGCAGGAAGCGCACCGTGTCGAGACGCAGCTCCTCGCCGGGCTTGAGCACGCCGCTGTGCACACGCTTGTCGTTGATGAAGGTGCCGTTGGCCGACCCCATGTCCTCGACCATGACGCCATCGGGCAGGATCTGGACGCGCGCGTGGTGGCGCGAAATTTCGTCGCCGGGCAGGCTGATGTCGCAATCCTGCTGACGGCCTATCGTCATCGTGCCGACCAGTGCATAGGTCTTGCCGAAGGTCGAACCGGAAACACCGCGCAGCATGTACTTCGGCAAAGCCTGGCGGATGCGCGTACGGCCGTCGTTCTCGTCATTCGCGGCCGGCTTCGCGACGGGCGCCGGCGCCGCTTTTTCCGGAGCGGCCAGTACCTGGCAGCCGACCTTCGCGAACAGCAGCAGGTCGCCCGGTTTCAACGCCGTATCGGACGTGACCTGGCGTCCGTTCAGCACGACGACATTGCGGGGGTCCGGCACACGCACCAGCGCCTGGCCGTTGCGCAGATGCACTTCCGCGTGACGCAACGCGATGCCCGGTGCCGCGAGAACGACGAGACATTCTGCCGCCGTACCGATCGCGGTGATGCCCTCGCTCAGGTTTACCGGCTCATGCTCGCCGTTCGGAAAAATCAGCTTCATTCGATCCTGCCCCTTGATCGTAGTCAGTTCGCACCCCGTTCCCGAGGCACGCTATCGTTGACAGCTTAGGCGCCGCTCGCGACACCGCGCAAGCGATACAACATCCGGGCACATGCATGGTCCGGAGCCCTTTCCGCCCTCACCGCCGGTACGCCGCCCCCGCAGCTTCTCCGGTTTCGGCCCGTCATCAGGCGACGGGCTGGATGAATTTTCTGTTTACGGCTTCTGGTCGATCTCGCGCACGACCCGCAGCCCGAGACTGTTGAGCCCGACATCGGCGCCGACGCTTTCGTTCGCGTCGACGTTTTCCTTGTCCGGCGGCGACAGCCAGCTGCGTCCGCGCGCGCGGCGTTCGGCTGCCCACTCGCGTACGTTGCCGTCGATGTCGTAGACACCGGAACGGCTTGCGCCGAAACGCCCGACCGGCGCAGTACCCGCAAAACCATCGTCGCAGGACGCGCCCGCGCGCGAATCGAAAGCCTTGTTGAACGCCTGATCGGCCAGGTTCGCCTCGCCGCAGCTGGCCTTCGCTTCACGGGCGAGGCTGTCGAACTCGGCCGAGGTCATGAGCCGGTAAGTCTTGCCGGTCCGCTGCGACAGCCAGCGCACGTAAGCCTGAGCCTGGTCGAAACTCAGACAGACGACGGGATGAGAGTCATCCTGCTCGATGTCCGGGTTCTGCCAGCTGCGTTTCTTCGAACTGCGGAAAACCGACTCGCGATCGCGACACGACACGTCCTTTGCGGCGGCGGAACCGCCCGCCCCCCAGTAGCGGCGGAATTCGCCGCGGGAAACCTCGAAACGTCCGGCAGCAACGCGGCCGCCCGGCAGCACGACGAGATCGGGTCCTTGTCCGCCATCATCGAGCTTGTCGCGGAACACGAAGCCGGCGCTGCCGATCGACGGCAGCTTGCGCAGACCTTCCTGAGCGACGGCGTTGCCCGGATCGATCAGCAGTGCCTTGTCGTAGGCAGCCTTCGCCGCCGCCTTGTCCCAGGCTGCAGCGGCCTTGCGGGCATCTTCGAGCAGCGGGCCGGCGAGGTTGACCCGGCGCTGCCGCACTTCGTCGACGACGACCTTGCCTTCGGCCGGTACCAGCGCTGCGAGTTCGAGCGCCTTGTCGAAATTGGTCTTCATGCCGGCCCAGTCGCTCAGTGACTGCGCCTTGTTGCCGAGCGTCACGTAGGCCTTGGCCGTATCGACGACGCCCTGCTTCGCCCCTTTGTCGCGCGCATCGATGCGCAGCGCGAGCTTGAAGCGATCGAGCGCGTTCTGGTTCGGCGGTGTCGTCAGACGCTGTGCCGTCAGGTCGCCGCGACCGAGCCGCACAAGCTTCTGCACCGGGTCCTCGACGGTCGGAACGTCGGCGAGATTGCCCGGCGAACCGTCATCCATGAGCAAGGGCGCCGACCCGGCCGTTGCGGCCGGTTCCGCCAAGTCGGCGGTGTCGACGACGGGCGTCGACGCCAGGTCGGTCGACGCCGTGGCAAGCGGATCGGGCGCCGGTTCCGTAACCGTCGTCGCCGGCGTTTCGACCGGCGTTTCCGTCGCGGGAGCCGCAGGCTCTGCCGTCGGCGGCGACAGTGTCGGCGTCGGCAGCGGCGCAGGCTCCGCGGGCGGTGTGGAGATCGGTGCCGCGATCGAAGCTGCCGGCGGCGGCGTCACGGCCGCCGTAGCCGGCGCGACCGGCGCCGGCGTGCGTGACGCGAACCAGAGATAGCCGCCCAGCGCGGCCGCACCGACCACGCCGACGCCGGCCAGCGCGAGCCAGAGACCGCCACTGCGCCGCGGCTCCGCGGATGTCTTGCGCGCAACCGGTTTCGCCGCTGCTGCCGGTGCGCTGCGTGCCGCCGGTGCCGGCTTCGCGGCAGCGGGTTTCGCCGGTTCCGGCCGTGCCGGCGCAGCCGCAGCCGGCTTGGCTGCTGATGTCGCGGCGACAGCCGACTCCGATGCGCGCGCGGCGCCGTCGCCATTCTTCGAACGTTGCGGCACCGGAATCGCATCGAGCACGCCGAGCAGTTGCTCGGCATTCGCGTAGCGATCCTTCGGATCCTTGGCGAGGCAGCGGTCGATGAACTCCTGCCAGTGCCCCTGCGCGGCCGGCAGACGCGGAATCGCTTCGAACACATGCGCGTAGGCGACCGCAAAACCGTCGGCGCCGTCGTAGGGAGGCTTACCGGTGAGGCCGTACCAGGCCAGCACGCCGAGACTGTAGAGATCCGAGCGCGTATCGATGTCGCCGCCGCGCGCCTGCTCGGGACTCATGTAGTGGCTCGTGCCGACCGAGAATCCCGTACTCGTGATCCGAGTCGACTGGCTCGCCGCGAGCGCGATGCCGAAATCGGTCAGCACCGGATTGTCGGCGGAATCGAACAGGATGTTGCCCGGCGCGACATCGCGATGGACGTAACCGCGCTCGTGCGCATAGGCGAGCGCTTTCGCGACGCCGGTCAGGACGCGCTTGAGCTCGGTTTCGTCGAGACCGCGCTGGACCCGCGCGACGAAATCGCCGCCGGGCAGGTACTGCATCGAAAAATAGTGCAGTTGGTTCGGCGTCACGCCGACATCGAAAACCTGAACGATATTGGCATGCGCCAGTGACGCGAGCGTGCGCGCTTCCTGCAGGAACCGCCGCGTGAAGGTCGGATCGGCCGCGAGCGCGGGCGACATCACCTTGAGCGCGACCTGACGCTCGAGCGAAGTCTGCACCGCGAGGTGGACGCTGGCCATGCCGCCCTGGCCGATCTCGCGTTTTATCTGGTAACCGGGTATTTCGATCACGGCCTTCGCACTCCCCTGTACTTGGCGAATCCAGCTGCGTCGACATTGTAAGGACTGTAAACCTTACATGGACGTGTCCTACTGCGCATCGCGACCGCGACGCGCGCGGCTGAACCCGTTGAGATTCGCACCGCTCGGCACCACACTCGCTCGATGATCGAAGCCATGCTGCTACTCGCATTCCTGGGCATCGCCGCACTGGTCTGGCAATCGGCGCTGCGCGCGCGCGACCGCGCAGTCCGGGCGAGCCGCGAACTCTGCATTCGCGCCGGCGTGCAACTGTTGGACCAGTCCGTGAGCCTGCGCCGGATGGCGCTGGTGCGCCAACGCACGGGCCGGTTCGTGCTGCGTCGACACTACGGTTTCGACGTGAGCACGGACGGCACGAATCGCCACCCGGGCAGCCTGCAGTTCGACGGCGAGCGGCTCGAGAACTTCAGCCTGCCGCTTCGCGCCGACGATCCGACGGTGCTGGCCGAGGCCACCCGTCTGCATTGAGCGGTCCATCGCCGGAACGGACTCGCATAGCCCGAGCGAACATCGACGCTGCCGGCGCTGCGCATCGCAGGTCTTACTTGATCACGCGCAGGTGGCTGCCTTTCTTGGCCGGAGCGTCGGCATCACTGCTCGCCGGCGGCGGAGCCTGCGGCGCGTCGTCGGCCGGAAACATCATGCCCTGCCCGTTTTCCTGCGCGTAGATCGCGAGCACGGCACCGAGCGGCACTTCGACGCGATGACTGACGCCACCGAAACGCGCGTTGAAGCGTATCCAGTCCTTGCCGATCTCGAGTCCGGCAACCGCACGCGGCGCGATATTGAGCACGACGCGACCGTCCTTGGCTGCCTGCGGCGGCACGAGCACGCCGGGCCATGACGCATCGACGAGCAGATACGGCGTCAGGTTGTTGTCGCCGATCCACTCGTGGATCGCGCGAACCAGGTAGGGCCGGTTGGAAGTCATGCCGGTCGTGCCGGCGTCGTGGTCAGTCACGCAACAGTTTCTCTTCAGGCGTCAGGCTTCGGGTGAAGCCCGGATTGCGGAAGATGCGCTCGCCATAGTCGGTGATGGCCTGCGCTTCGCGCGGCAGGCTGACACCGAGCGCCTGCAGGCGCCAGATCAGTGGCGCGAGCGCGCAGTCCGCAAGGCTCATTTCCGGGTTGAGGAAGAACTTCGCAGCCTTGAACAACGGCAGTGCACCCAGGAGCGCCTCACGCAACTTTTTGCGCGCGGCTTCGGAGTTCTTACCGCTGCCCGCACAGTGTTCGGCGAGCGGCAGCCAGTCGCGCTCCATGCGCACGATCGCCAGGCGCAACCGTGCGCGCGACAGCGGATCGATCGGCATCAGCGGCGGATGCGGGTAACGCTCGTCGAGGTATTCGGCAACGACCATCGTCTCGTACAGGACGAGATCGCGATCCACCAGCGTCGGGACGCTTTGCATCGGATTCAGGTCGATCAGATCTTCCGGCGGTTTGGCCGGATCGACGAGAACCAGATCGTAGCTGACGCCCTTGGCGGCGAGGATCAGACGGATGCGATGGCAATGGACGCAATCGCGGGCCGAATACAACGTGAGAATCGTGCGCGAACGGGTATTCAAGGCCATGCCTCTCCCCTGACACGGTGCGGCGACCGCCCCCGGTCACCTGCACCGAATCTACTACGCGTCCAGGAATTCGCCTAGACGCCATGGGAGAAGGCAGGCGCGACGGGCAGCGCCCGGCGCGCCGAGCACCTCAATGCACGTCCTTCCAGTATTCCTTCTTGAGCAGCCAGGCCAGGAAGGTGAAGAACGCGAGATACAGCACGACCCAGACGCCGAGCTTCTGGCGCTGGAGCGCGGCGGGCTCGCCCACGTACTGCAGGAAGCTGGTGATGTCCTTCACGGTTTCGTTGAACTGCGCTTCGGTCTGAGTACCGGGCGTGACCAGCTTCAGGCTTTCGACATGCGCTTCGCCGCCTTCCTTGGGATGCCCCATTTCGGCGTGCTGAATGCCCTGCATCTCCCACAGCACGTTGGGCATGGAAGCGCCGGGGAAGCGCTTGTTGTTCCAGCCCAGCGGACGCGAATGGTCGACATAGAACGACTTCAGGTAGTCGGCAATCCAGTCCGGCCCCTTGGAGCGGGCCTCGAGCGACAGGTCCGGCGGCGCCTTGCCGAACCACACGGCCGCGTCGGCCTCGGGCATGGTCGACACTACCGTGTCGCCGATCTTCGCGCCGGTGAACGCGGCGAAATTCTGCACGACCTGCTCTTCCGACAGACCGAGGTCTTCGGCAATGCGCGAATAGCGCATGAACTGCAGCGAATGACAGCCGACGCAATAGTTGAAGAACAGCTTGGCGCCGCGCTGCACGGCCGCGATGTTGTCGGGGCGAGTGCCGATCGACGGCGGCTTGTCGCTCCCGCTGCTGGCCAGCACCGGCGAGGCGGCGGTCAACGCAACGGCCAGTGTGAGACCCAGCTTGGTCATGGCCTGCTTAATCATGCGTCGTCACCCGTTCCGGAACCGGCTTGGTCGCATCAGCCTTGGACCACAGCGGCATCGTGATAAAGAAAGCGAAATAGATAAAGGTCAGCACGCGGCCGATGATGGTCTCGACCTGGTCGGTGCCGGGGCCGGCGCCGATCTTGCCCAGCCAAAGGAACGACAGGGCGAACAGGCCGAGCAGGACCTTCGACATCCAGCCGCGGTAGCGGTACGACTTGACCGGACTGCGATCCAGCCAGGGCACGAAGAAAAGCACGATGATGGCGCCGAACATGGTCAGCACGCCCAGCAACTTGTCCGGCACCACGCGCAACATGGCGTAGTACGGCGTGTAGTACCACACCGGCTTGATGTGTTCCGGCGTGACCAGCTTGTTGGCCGCGACGAAGTTGTCGTGCTCGAGGAACCAGCCGCTGACGGTGGGCTCGAAGAACAGGATGAAGGCGCAGATCGTGAGGAAGAAGCCCACGCCGAACAGGTCTTTCACCGTGTAGTACGGATGGAACGCGATACCGTCGAGCGGCTTGCCATTCGCATCCTTGACCTTCTTGATGTCGACGCCTTCCGGATTGTTGGAGCCGACTTCATGCAGCGCCGCGAGATGCAGCACGACGAGCAGCAGCAGCACGAGCGGCAGCGCGATCACATGCAGCGCGAAGAAACGGTTCAAGGTCGCGTCGGCGGGCAGGTAGTCGCCCATGATCCATTCGACGAGCGAGTCGCCGATCATCGGGATCGCGCCGAACAGCGAAATGATGACCTTGGCCCCCCAGAACGACATCTGGCCCCAGGGCAGCACGTACCCCATGAACGCTTCGGCCATGAGCACGAGGTAGATCAGCATGCCGAGCAGCCAGACCAGTTCGCGCGGCTTCTGCGCCGAACCGTACAGCAGGCCGCGGAACATGTGCAGGTAAACGACGATGAAGAACGCCGACGCGCCGGTGGAGTGCATGTAGCGAACCAGCCAGCCCCATTCCACGTCGCGCATGATGGTCAGCTCGACCGACGCGAACGCCTGGGAGATGCCCGGCGCGAACTCCGCGGCGCTGGGCTTGAAATGCATCGTGAGGAAAATGCCGGTCAGGATCTGGTTGACGAGGACGACCAGCGCGAGCGAGCCGAAGTAGTACCAGATGTTGAAGTTCTTCGGCGCCCAGTATTCCGACATGTGCTTGCGGTACATCGGACCGAAAGCCTTGGCGCGATAGTCGAACCATTCCTGCAGGCCGGCGACGGCGCGATCAATGCGGCTCGGCTGCATCACGCGGCTCCTTCCGGCTTGACGCCGATGACCAGCGTCCTGTCGTCGACGAAGTGATAGTCGGGCACCTTGAGGTTGGTCGGGGCCGGCACGCCTTCGAATACGCGACCCGCCATATCGAAGCGCGACTTGTGGCAGGGACAGAAGAAACCGCCCTTCCATTCCGCGTCGAACGGCTCGGGCTTGATCTCGCCGTGGAACTTCGGCGAGCAACCCAGATGGGTGCAGACGCCGATCATGACGAGCCACTCTTCCTTGATCGAACGATAGAGATTCTGCGCGTACTTGGGCTGCTGATCTTCGTTCTTCGATTCCGGATCGCGCAGGCGCGCGTTCAACGAAGCGAGCGCACCGATCTGCTGGGGCGAGCGACGCACGATCCACACCGGCTGGCCGCGCCATTCGGTGATGACCATCTGACCGACTTCGATCTTGCTGATGTCCTGCTGCACCGGTGCGCCGGCGGACTTCGCCTTCGCACTGGGCAGCCAGGTCTTGATGAATGGCACTGCCGCTGCGAGGGCACCTGCACCGCCGACGACTGCAGTCGTGGCCGTGAGGAACCGTCGGCGGCCATGATTGACGCCTTCGTTCGCCATCCGGGTCTCCGGTTCAATACTGAAAATACGTTCGGGGTCGCCGTGCCCGGCTGCACCGGCCGTCGCGATATCGCCGCGGCGGCGGAATCGATTCCGCGCCGGCCGTCGCTGCGCACCGCTGAAGACGAAGCCCGCTGCCGGATCGCCGGTCAACGTGACGGCTGGCCCCAAAAATCGTGTTAGTTTAGCGACTGAACCGGCAGCGCACAATCAAACCTGCCGCCCGCTCCAGCGCGTTGCAAGCTCGCGGCGCTTCCCTTGGACAGGACATGAAACCCGCGTTTCGCGCGCTCGCCTTCGTGCTGCAATTCGCCACCCTCGGGCTGGCCATCGCCTTCATCGTCACACGTCTCTGGCCCGATGCGCCCGCGCGTCTGCGCGGCGACGACCCGGCCCCGGCGACCGCACCCGCAACGCCGCCGGCGGTGCCGGCAAACGGCGCAAGCAACCTCGGCAACGGACCGGTGTCGTATGCGGACGCGGTTGCACGCGCGGCACCCGCCGTCGTCAACATCTACGCGAACAAGGTCGTCGCGTCGCAGCGGCGGCTCGTCTCCGTCGATCCGCTAACCCAGCGCATGTTCGGCGGCATCAGCCTCGGTCCGCCGGCCTATCGCCGCGAGCAGAGCCTCGGCTCCGGCGTCATCGTCAGCAAGGACGGCTACGTGCTGACGAACAACCACGTGATCGCGCGCTCCAACGACATCCAGGTGCTGCTCTACGACGGCCGTATCGCGACCGCGCGGCTCGTCGGCGGCGACGAGGACACCGATCTCGCCGTGCTCAAGATCGAAGCCGGCGACCTGCCGACCATGAAGCTCGACGAAGCCCCGCCGGTCAACGTCGGCGACGTGGTGCTCGCGATCGGCAACCCGATCGGACTCGGCAAGACGGTGACCATGGGCATCGCGAGCGCGATCGGCCGCCAGCTCGATCAGTGGGCGTACGAGGAATTCATCCAGACCGACGCCGCGATCAATTCCGGCAATTCCGGCGGCGCGCTCGTCAATGCGCGCGGGGAACTCGTCGGCATCAACACGGCCAACGTGCCGCAGCGCCAGCTCGCCGAAGGCATCGGCTTTGCGATCCCGGTCGCGACGGCCAAGGGCGTACTCGATCAGATCATCGACAAGGGCATGGTCGTGCGCGGCTGGCTCGGTGTCGAATACGGCCGCATGCCGATCCCGGCCAATGCGAATCTCGCGAACGTGGCCCGCGGCGCGCAGGTGCTCGCCGTGTACCCGCAAAGTCCGGCCGCCCAGGCCGGCCTGCAGCCCGGCGACGTGCTGCTGACGTTCGACGGCGAGGAAATCGACGACCCGCTCGAGCTGCGCAAGCGCGAAGCCGCGCTCGCGCCGGGCACCAAGGTTCACGTGGCGGGTCTGCGCGCAGGCATCGCCTTCGATGCCGACGCCGAACTCGTGCAGCGGCCGGTCCTGAACCGCATCCAGATTCCGAACGGCTGATTCCGCGTCGCGACGGCGCTGCGCGATCAGTTGGCCTGGCGGTAGCGGTCGCGCAGCGTCGACACGCGCGATACGTAGACCTGGGTTTCATCGAACGGCGGCACTCCGCCGTATTTCGCGACGTTGGCGGGACCGGCGTTGTAGGCGGCCATCGCGAGCCGCTCGTCGCCCTGGAAGTTCTTCAGCTGCTGCGCGAGATACTGCGCGCCGCCGCGGATGTTCTGTGTCGCGTCGAATGGATTCTCGACACCGAGGTCGTCGGCCGTGCCGGGCATCAGCTGCATGAGCCCCTGCGCACCTTTTTTCGACAGCGCATTCGGATTGAACGCCGATTCCGCGTGCACGACCGCACGCAGGAGCGCCTCGTCGACGCCGAATTCCAGCGCCGCCGCAGCGATCTCGGCGCGGAATGCATCGCGATTGAGCCTGGTCGACGAGAAGTTGACCTTCGAATGCACGTCGCACGCGAAGCAGGTCGAGATATAGGTGAACAGCACCTGGTAGCGTTTTCCGGCCGGGCGGATGTTGGTGTATTCGGTGATGCCGTTGCTCTTGCTGATCTTGTAGACCGCGCCGCGCAGCACCTTCGGCGATTCGGTCTTTGGTGCGTTCGCTGCTGCGCTCGCGCCGCCTTCGCGATACTGCCATTGCCCCGATGCGGGTGCGGCGGCTGTCGTTGCTGTCGTCGCCGTTCCGGCCGCCGGCGGCTTCACCGATTCGACCGAGAAGGTCGCGTTCGACATGGCCGGCGCAGTCGCTTCGGTAACCGGCTTGGCCTTGGTTTCGACGTAGCTCGCGACCTGCACGCAGTTCGCGTAGCCCGAGGGCTTGTTCGTGTAGGCGAGTTCGCCTTTGGTACCGCTGCAACGGTAAAGCCCGCCCGCGAAAGCGGGCGCACCGAAGCCCGCAAGGGCCAGTGCGGCCAGCCAGCGAATGTGGCGGTGGCGCGAAGATGACTTCATGAACTCCCCAACTCTTGGGCACAAGTTTCTGACAGGAAACGCGAAATTCCAAGACCACCGCGACGCGCGCGGGTTCCCGCAGCGCTGGCGGCGCCCAATAAACACGCGTAAACTACCGAGTCCATTCGCTTTTTTGGTTCCCCGCCCATGGCCGGCAAGCTGTTCATAAAGACCCACGGTTGCCAGATGAACGAGTACGACTCGTCCAAGATGGCTGATGTGCTGGGCGCAGCCCACGGCCTGGAGCTGACCGACAACGAGGCCGAGGCCGACGTCATCCTCATCAACACCTGCTCGATTCGCGAGAAAGCGCAGGAAAAAGTGTTCTCGCAGCTCGGCCGCTGGCGCGAACTCAAGAAAGCCAACGGCAACGTCGTCATCGGCGTCGGCGGTTGCGTCGCATCGCAGGAAGGCGAAGCCATCGTCAAGCGCGCTCCGTTCGTCGATGTCGTGTTCGGCCCGCAGACCCTGCACCGCCTGCCCGAACTCATCGACGCGAAACGTCGCACGGGCAGACCCCAGGTCGACATCTCGTTTCCCGAGATCGAAAAATTCGACAAGTTGCCGGAACCGCGCGCCGAAGGGCCGTGTGCGTTCGTTTCGATCATGGAAGGCTGCTCCAAGTACTGCACCTTCTGCGTCGTTCCGTACACGCGCGGCGACGAAGTCAGTCGTCCCTTCGACGACGTCATCGCGGAAGTCGCCTCGCTCGCCGATCAGGGCGTGCGCGAAGTCAACCTGCTCGGCCAGAACGTCAATGCCTATCGGGGCCCGATGCACGACGGCGAGGTCGCCGATCTCGCGCTGCTGATCCATGCGATCGCGCAACTCGACGGCATCGGCCGCATCCGCTTCACGACATCGCATCCGCTCGAATTCTCCGATTCGCTCGTCGAGGCCTATGCGAGCGTGCCCAAGCTCGCGAACTACCTGCATCTGCCGGTGCAGGCCGGTTCCGATCGCGTACTCGCGGCGATGAAGCGCGGCTACACCGCGCTCGAATTCAAGCAGAAGATCCGCAAGCTGCGCGCGGTGCGTCCGGATATCTCGATCTCGTCGGACTTCATCGTCGGTTTCCCCGGCGAAACCGACGCGGACTTCGACAAGACCATGAAGCTGATCGAAGACGTGGGCTTCGATCAGAGTTTCAGCTTCATCTACTCCAAGCGTCCGGGCACGCCGGCGGCGAACCTCGAGGACGACACCGGCGCCGAGGTCAAGCATGCGCGCCTGCTGCGGCTCCAGAGCGCCGTGACCGCGAACGCGAACCGGATCAGTCAGGCGATGATCGGTACGCGCCAGACCGTGCTCGTCGAAGGCGCGAGCCGCAAGAACGCCGCCGAACTCACCGGCCGCACCGAAAACATGCGCTACGTGAATTTCCCGGGCGATGCGCGCATGGTCGGCCAGTTCGTCGACGTCGTCATCACCGAAGCCATGTCGAACTCGCTGCGCGGCCGCGTTGCGCTCGATACCTGAGAGACGCGCGGCAGCGCAAGACGGCGACCGGCGAGCGCAGCCCCGTACGGCATCGGCGCGGACGAACGCGGCGCCGATGCACTCTTCGCGAACGGTTTCCGGCAGCGCCGCGACGACGGCATCCGGGCCCTGCGGTTCGCGTGAATCGCGGCATAACCGTTCAGTATTCGTGGGCCGCACGGTTCAGCTCGATTCTTCGATAGTCGCGCAGCCTTGCCGGGAGCACGCCCCGGCCGGCATTTCCCAATATCCACAACGATAGGAATACGCGATGAAAACGATGATCGTGACGGCGATGGCTGCGGCCCTCGTCGCGGGGGCTTGCGTCGCCGCGCCGGCGTACGCCGACGGCTTTTTCGTCGACGGCCGCTACGGCCGCTCGGATTTCGACGGCTCGGGCAAGGACGTGGCGCTCGGCATCAACGGCGGTTATCGCTGGGGCGCGTTCGGGCTCGAAGGCGGCTATATCGATCTGGGCTCGCTCGATCACGGCTATGCCTACATCGGTACGCCGGGCGGCGGCACATCGGGCCTGCATTCGGGCATCGATGTCGGCGGCTGGACGCTCGGCGTCAACGGCCACTTCAACCTGACGCCGAACTGGTACCTCTCCGCGCGCGGCGGCCTGTTCCACTGGAAAGCCGACGTCGACCTCGTCGGCGTCACGCAGAACGCGGAGTTCAGCGGCAGCGACTGGTACGCGGGCGTCGGCGTCGGCTACGACTTCAGCGAACGCTTCGGAGTGGGCCTCAACTACGACCAGTACCGCGCCCGCAAGAGCGGCCTCGATTTCGATGCGAAAGCGGTCAGCGTCAATACCGAGTTCCGCTTCTGATACCTGCGCGTCGTGCAGGTCTCCTGCCCTCCCCCTCCGGGGAGGGATCCACCGCCCTCCGGGAAGTTCTGAACAAGTATCTGCACGCGGCTTCTATACCCGGCTGCTTGTCTCCACAACCCCGCCCAACGCGTGCTGCGCACGCGTTGGGCCGCCCCCTCGACTCAAGGGGGCTCCAAGATCCGAAGCCGGACCCGTTTTTTGAAGGTTCGTCAACTCTCGAAGCCGTCGGCGAAGATCCGCAGCGGCACGCCGCCGCCGGCATCCGTCGCACAACGATGCTGAGCATCGTATTCGAGCGCGCCGATATCGGGCGTGCCGTCGCCGCGCCGGTTCGCGCAGAAATCATCGACGGTCTGCGGCGCGGCGACGCCGAGATTGACGAAGCCTGCACCGTTCAGCAGGCGAAAATCCGCCGCGGCCGGCTCCTGGAACCAGGCCGCAAAATTCGCGAGGCTGACGTTGAGCAGGTTGCCCGCGTTCGTGCTCGTGCCGCCGTTGCGCAGATTGATGCCGGCGCTCGACAGGTTGTTGCGGATCTCCGCCGTCGATTCCGCGTAGCGCACGTCGATGCCGCTGGTCGCGTACAGAGTGTTGTGCTGGATGCGCGTGTTCGTCGCTCGATTGAGATAGATGCCGACGTCGTTGCAGGACAGCACGATATTGTTGCGCAGGATGCCGTTCTGGTGTTCGGGTATGCAGGTTCCGTCTTCGCAGATCGCATTCGGGCTGGTGCCGCCGCCGCCGAGCGACAACCCGAGCCGGGCGCCGCCCGAAAACTGCTGGCTGCAGCGAACGAGATTGCGTTCGAACACGCCGTCGCGCGAATTGCCTTTCAGGAATGCCGCGTAGCTGACGCCGTCGCCGCCGAGCTTCTGATAGTCGTGAATCGTGTTGCCGCGCACGACCCAGCGCCGGCCGCCGACCACGTCGATCTTCGTGACCGGATTGCCCGTATTGCGGCCGCGCGTGTCGTAGAACCGGTTGTATTCGACGACCGCGTCATCGGGATACACGTAGACGCCGTTCACCGCAATGCCGTTGCTTTTGATCTGCGCGTTGAAATCGCGCAGCACGTTGTCGCGCAGCAGCAGGAATTCTGCGTTGCCGAACACATGGAACGCGTGTTCGCAGTTCGAGTCGTTCGCGCAGGTTCCTTCGACATCCAGCCCTTCGAACTGCCAGTGCGCAGCGCTGACCTTGAAGCCTTCGACGAGGCCGGCGCCGAAACGCAACAACACACTGCGCGGTGACGCCGCGCGCACGCGGATCGGCGCGGCCGCGGTGCCGTTGACGAGGCAATTGAGGTTCGAATCGACGACATAGGTACCCGCGGCCAGCACGATATCGTCGCCGGGTGCCGCATTCTGTACGGCATTGCGCAGGCCGGTCACGTCGCTCACGGGCACGTGGCGCAGGGCGGCGGCATTGCCGGCGGCGGCAAGCAGTGCCGCCAGGGTGAGCATTCGCACGATTTGCATGATCTCGTCTCCTTCGCACGCCGACGGTAGCGCGCCCGACGCACCGACGAACCAGACGCAGCGCGCAGGACGGCATTCTCGCGCTGCCGCCGCGCCGGTTTTCCGGCTCGCGTCGCTCTGCGCTGGTACGCCGCCGCCGGGCTGCGCTACCCTGCCGCCCCTATGCCGAATGCCCGTCGCGAATTCACGCTGGAACCGGATCATCTCGAACGCCTGGCGAACCTGGCCGGCCCGTTCGACGAACACTTGCGCCAGATCGAACTGCGCCTCGGCGTCAGCATCGCCAATCGCGGCAACGTGTTCCGCATCGACGGCGATGCGAGTCACGTCGAAGCCGCCGAAAAGGTGCTGCGCGCGCTCTACGCGGCCACCGAGGACGAAGTCCTCGACGCGCACCGGATCAACCTGCACCTGCAGGAATCGAACGTTGCCGCGCTCGACATCGCCGCGGCCGCAAGCGCGCAGGACGTGGTGATTCGCGTCAAGCGCGGCTCGATCAAGGGGCGCGGACCCAACCAGACGCGCTACCTGCATGCGATCGCGACGCACGACATCAATTTCGGCATCGGCCCGGCCGGCACCGGCAAGACCTATCTCGCCGTCGCGAGCGCGGTCGATGCGCTCGAGGCCAACCGCGTGCAACGCATCATTCTCGTGCGGCCTGCGGTCGAGGCCGGCGAAAAGCTCGGCTTCCTGCCGGGCGATCTCACCCAGAAGGTCGATCCCTACCTGCGCCCGCTCTACGACGCGCTCTATGAAATGCTCGGCTTCGAGAAAGTGGCCAAGCTCATCGAACGCAATGTCATCGAGATCGCGC
>CAMLSI010000017.1 GCA_946482585.1 uncultured Lysobacteraceae bacterium | reverse complement strand
CGACGCCGGTCCGGACGCGGAGTACATGATGAGAATCCTGTGGCTGTGTGTGCTGTTCTGCGCTGGCTGTGCGCCGGTGACGTACCGGCCCATCGTCGATTCGGGCGTGAGCCGCGGCAGCTACGAGGCCGATCTGGCCGAGTGCCAGCAGCTCGCCGATCGCCGTCCGGCGGCCGCCAAGGCCGCCGGCGCGGCAACGGCCGGCGCCGCGATCGGCGCGCTGTTCGCACTCGCGGTCGGCCTGCGCGGCGACGATGTCGCCCATGTCGCAGCCTGGAGCGCGACGAGCTACGGCATCGCCGGCGGCATCGAAGGCTCGTACGAACAGCGCGCGATCGTGTCGCGCTGCCTCGAGGGGCGCGGGTACCACGTCATTGCCGACTAGCGGCGCGTAGCGGATGGCGCCGGCAGCCGCGACGCGGTCGCCGGCGCGCGATTTCCGTCACTATCTTCGCGCTCTCTGCCCGTTGCACTCACGAGCTCATCACCTGCGCCGCGGCAGGCTCACCGACGCGAGGATTGCCTGCCGCGCATGGATGCGCACTCCTCTTGCAGTCCCTCAGGAAACCATGCGACGCGCCGGCGAAGTCCGCAGGACGGCCCGTCGCCGGATGTCGCAGTCGACAGCGGCGGTCTCGCCCGCATGGACGGCGGCGTCGGCACTGCGGACTTCGGCCCTCGGAGAACTGCATGTCTGCTGCGCCGCCGAGAATTTCCTCGGGCATTTCCGGTCTGGACGGTGTGTTGCGCGGCGGTTTCGCGCCGCATCGCCTCTATCTGGTCGAGGGAGCGCCCGGGTCGGGCAAGACGACGCTGGCCCTGCAGTTCCTGCTCGACGGCCTGCGCCGCGGCGAGCGCGGCCTCTATGTGACGCTGTCGGAAACCACCGAGGAACTCGACGCGGTTGCGCAGTCGCACGGCTGGAGCCTGTCGGGTCTCGCGCTGTTCGAACTCGCCAATGCCGAGGAAACGCTCGGCGTGACGCGCGATCAGTCGGTGCTGCATCCGTGGGAGCTCGAACTCGGCGGCACGATCCGGCTGATCCAGGAACAGGTCGAGGCGACGTCGCCGACGCGCGTGATCTTCGACAGCCTTTCCGAACTGCGCCTGCTGGCGCAGGATCCGCTGCGCTATCGGCGCCAGGTGCTCGCGCTCAAGCAGTATTTCGCGGGCCGGAAGATCACGGTCATGCTACTCGACGACCTGACCGGCGAAACGTCGACGCGCGATGCGCACCTTCACAGTCTCTGTCACGGCGTCGTCACGCTCGATCGCGTCACGCCGGAATTCGGAACCGCGCTGCGTCGTATCGAAGTGCAGAAATTGCGCGGGATCGATTTCGTCGCGGGATTCCACGACATGCGCATCCGCCGCGGCGGCATCGACGTGTTTCCGCGGCTCATCGCCGCAGAACACCATGCGCCGTTCGTGGCCGAGACGCTGCCGAGCGGCGTGTCTGAACTCGATGCGCTGCTCGCGGGCGGACCGTTGCGCGGTACGTGCACGCTGATCACGGGGCCGGCCGGCAGCGGCAAGACCACGATCGGCCTGCAGTACGTCCACGCCGCGTGCGAACGCGGCGAAGCCTGCGCGATCTTCGAGTTCGACGAACGCGTCGGCACCCTGCTCACGCGTGCGAAGTCGATGGGCATGGATCTCGGCGGCCACATCGCCGACGGTCGGCTGATCCTGCAGCAGGTCGATCCGGCGCAGATGTCGCCGGGCGAGCTCGCCTCGCGCATCCGCGAAGCGGTGGAACAGAAGAACTGCCGCGTCATCGTCATCGACAGCATCGACGGCTATCTCGCAGCGATGCCGCGAACGCAGCAGATGCTCCTGCAATTGCACGAGCTGCTGTCGTACCTGAATCATCAGGGCGTAGCGACGATCGTGATCCATCCGCAGAGCGGCCTCGTGGGGACGATGACGACCGGCACGCTCAACATTTCCTACATCGCGGATGCCGTGGTGCTGACGCGCTTCTTCGAAGCCGACGGCCGCATCCGCAAGGCCATCTCGGTCATCAAGAATCGCGGCGGCAGCCATGAGGACAGCATCCGCGAGCTGCGCATCGACGCGCGCGGGCTGCGCGTCGGCGCGCCGCTGGCCGAGTTCCGCGGCGTCATGACGGGCACGCCGGTCTATGTGGGCGCGCGCGCCCCGCTCATGGAAGACCGGTCCCTTGGCGCATAGAACCGCATCGGAAGGACACCGCATCCTCGTCTGCGCGCCTTACGGGAGCGACGCGACGCACGTCGCGCATCTGCTGCGCGAGGGCGGTTACGACGGCCGCGTATGCGCCGACCTGACGGAAGTGTCGATGGCGCTCGACGATCATACCGGCGCCGTGCTCGTGACCGAGGACGGCGTACGCGGCGATCTGACGCCGCTGCGCCATGCGCTGGCACGGCAGCCGCCGTGGTCGGAAGTCCCGTTCATCCTGCTCGCGGCGCGCCAGTCGAGCTGGGTCTACGGGCCGCCGCACCGCGCGCGCGAGCTGTCCGAGCTCGCGAGCAACGTCGTGGTGCTGGAGCGGCCGCTGAGTTCGCGTTCGCTGCTGAGCGCGATCGATACCGCGCTGCGCAGCCGCCAGCGCCAGTTCGCGATGCGCGACCGGCTCGTCGAGATTGCGCAGAGCACGAATGCGCTGGCGCTGAGCCGCGGAGCGCTCGCGGCGAGCGAAGCGGAATTGCGGCGCGTGACCGACGCGCTGCCCGTGTTCATCGGCTTCATCGACAGCGACTACCGCTATCGCTTCGCCAACCGGGAATGCGAGAACTGGCTATACCATGCGCCGCGGAGCCTGCTTGGGCGGCGCATCGACGAGATCGTCGGCGACGAGGTGTTCCTGGCGCGCAAGCCGTACATGGACCGCGCGCTGGCGGGCGAAGACATGCTGGTGCAGGTGAGCTGGCCGCATCGCGACGGACGCCGGCGCGAGGCGGAAGTGCGCTATCTGCCGCGACGCAACGAGGCCGGCGCCATCGACGGGTTCCATCTCTTCGCGCATGACGTGACGGTGCGCGTCGAAGCGGCGGAGGTGCTGCGGCACGCCGCCGCCGAACTGGAAACCAAGGTCGTCGAGCGCACCGCGGAGCTCAACGCCGAGATCGCGAATCGCGCGCGCGTCGAGGCGGCGTTGCGCCAGAGCCAGAAGATGGAGGCGATCGGCCAGCTGACCGGCGGCATCGCACACGACTTCAACAACATGCTGACCGGCGTCATCGGCTCGCTCGACATCGTGCGCATGCGCCTGAACAGCGGCAAGATCGAGGGTATCGGCGAATTCGTGCAGCTCGCGCTCGCATCGGCCCATCGCGCCGCGTCGCTGACGCAGCGCCTGCTCGCGTTCTCGCGACGCCAGTCACTCGATTCCAAGCCGATCGACATGAACGCACTCGTCGATTCGCTCGGCGATCTCCTGCGCCGCACCATGGGCGAGCGGATCAGCGTGTCGCTGGATCTCGACCCCGCGCTGCCCGCCGGTATCGCCGACGCGAGCGAACTCGAAAGCGCGATTCTCAATCTCGCGATCAACGCGCGCGATGCGATGCCCGACGGCGGCACGCTCCGTGTGCGCACGCGCAGTGTCGTCGTCGACGCGGCGGACCCCACCGCCGACAAGCCCGCGCTGAAACCGGGACGCTACATCGTGATCAGCGTGTCCGACAGCGGCGTCGGCATGGCGCCGGAACTGCTGGACAAGGTGTTCGAGCCGTTCTTCACGACCAAGCCGCTGGGGCAGGGCACGGGGCTCGGGCTGTCGATGGTCTACGGCTTCGCGCAGCAGAGCGGCGGCGAAGTGCGTCTGGAAAGCACGCCCGATGTCGGCACGACGGTCAGCCTGCTGCTGCCAGCCACCGATGCCGCGGCGGTCGCTGCAGAGCAGCCGGCCGCCGACGCCGACAGCAATGGCGAAGGCCAGTGCGTGCTGCTCGTCGAGGACGACGAGGCCGTGCGCATGCTCGTGCGCGTGGTGCTGGAACAGCTCGGCTACGTCGCGCTCGAAGCGCCGGAAGCGCTCGTCGCGATTCCGATTCTCGCGTCGGGGCGGCGCATCGACCTGATGATTTCCGACGTCGGTCTGCCCGGCATGAACGGCCGCGAGCTGGCCGAAGTCGCGCGCAAGCATCGTCCCGAACTGCCGATCCTGTTCGCGACCGGCTACGCCGAAAACGCGGCGATCCGCGCGCGCTTTCTCGGCGCCAACATGGCCATGATCACCAAGCCGTTCACGATCGAGCAGCTGGCCGCGAAGATCGGCGAGATGCTGGCGCACGCGCCGGCGGCCGGCGCTCAGTCGGGCAGTAGTCCGCGCAACACGCTCGCCGTGTGAGCGTCGGCGGGGAAGAAGGATTCGATCGCGAGTTCGGCGAGCGTGACGTCGAGCGGCGTGCCGAATACCGTGATCGTGCTGATGAACGAGAGCACGCCGTGTTCGCTGCGCAGGCGCAGTTGCATCGCGACGTTGTCCGCGAGCGTCGGCGGATCGCCGCTCGTGTCGGGCGGCACCGGATAGGCGGCGATTTCGTCGTACAGCGCGCGATGCAGCGGATCGCCGGTCGCATCGACCTGGCGCTGCGCGTTGTGCAGCAGATGCGCGCGGATCTGGCCGAAGTTGACGATGCGCGGCGCGAGGCCTTCGGGATGCAGGCTCAGCCGCATCATGTTGATCGGCGGCTGCAGCAGATGCGCGGCGGCGCCGTCGAGGAACGGCAGGATCGCGCGGTTCGTCGCGACGATGTTCCAGTGCCGGTCGACCGCGAGCGCGGGATAGGGCTCGTGGCCCTTGAGCACGAGATCGACCGCGGCGCGCGCCTGTTCGAGCGCGGGTTCGTCGAGCCGGCTTTCGCGATACATCGGCGCGAGGCCTGCGGCGGTCAGCAGCTGGTTGCGCTCGCGCAGCGGTACGTCGAGGCGTTCGGCCAGCCGCATCAGCATCGCGCGGCTCGGCAGCGAGCGCCCAGTCTCGATGAAGCTCACGTGGCGGGTCGAGGTTTCGGCGATGGAGGCGAGGTCCATCTGGGTCAGGCGCCGGCGCTGGCGCCAGTCGCGGAGTTGTTCGCCGACGGGACGGGGCAGGTTCATGCGGCGACTGTAATCGAGCGCACCGCGTCTGCGTATTACCTCCGATGTAATCGACGTGCTGCAGCGGCTGCGGCTCAATGGCTCCGAACTCAAACGAAAGGAGCCTGTGATGAACGCGATCCGTCGCATCCGAGAACTGCCGCTGTTCCACCGCGCGCTGCTGCTGGATCTGTCCACCTGCATTCCGACGGCGATCGCGCTGATCGCCGGCGCCGGATGGTCGGCGCCGCTGCTCGGTCTGCCGGTCGATCTGCTGCGCTATGCGGGATTCGTGCTGCTGCCGTTCGCCGTGCTGCTCGCGCTGACCGTGTCGGCGGCCAGGCCGCACAGGCTCGCCGCGTGGAGCGTCATCGAGATCAACCTGGCCTGGGTCGCCGCGAGTTTCTGGGTGCTCTACGGCGCGGGTCTCGCGCCTACGGCGGCCGGCAGCGCGGTCGTGATCGCGCAGGCGCTGGCCGTGCTCGGCATCGCGTCGCTGCAGTTCGCCGGCTGGCGCCGGCTCGGCGCCAGGCCGGACTACGCCGGTTCCGTCGCGGCGCGCGCGTGAGCGTCGCAGCGGCGCCGCGCGGCGGGGCGGTCGGCGCCCCGCCGCGCGGTGATTTTCCGGACTGAGCGCCGCTGCAGCATCCAGCGGGTTTCCTGTCTCCTCGATTCCGATCCGCCGGCCTTGATCGGGGGCTTTGTTCGTTCTCCGGCTGCGGGCGCGTTTATCAGCTCGCCATCCCGCCCACGAACGGAGCATCGCGATGAAGGCCACCGCCGTTTCTCTCGCCAGGACCGCCTTCGTCGCGGCCGCGGTCGTTTCCGTCGCCGGGCCGGCGCGCGCCGACGCGGTGCGCGGCAGCTGCAGCTACAAAGGCGACACGATCGCGTTCACGGACGGCGCGGTGTTCCAGGAAGCGAACCGGTTCGACGAGAACAAGCTCGACACGATCGTCGTGCTCACGACGTTCGCGATCGACAAGGTCAAGCTGGCCCAGAAGACGGCGAAGACCTACGAGATCGCCGATCAGGGGGCGGATATCAGCGATTCGCGCCGGCTCGAACTGCAGGTCTCCGACGGCAAGGTGGCATCGGCGAACTTCCGCAGCTCCGGCATGAGCGTGTCCACCTCGGGCGGCGACATCGGCGAGTTCGCGGCGAAGGCGAACGACGCCAGGCGCATCGCCGCCGATTTCGCGCTGGTCGATTCCGACAAGGACGACCTGCAGTGCGACGTCGGTTTCGATCTCGCCTATGCGACCACGACGGCGGCGAAGCCGGCGGGCGGGTCTTCCGCCGCGAGCGCCGCCGCGGCGCCGACGGGCAAGGTGCTGCCCGCGGGCGGCGGCGAACCGGGCAAGGTGTTCCAGGCCAATCTCGCCGCAATGCAGAAAGGCGACGTCGACGCGATGCTCGCGACGGTGACCAAGGAACAGGCCGACAAGATACGCGCGCAGCGGAAGGAACCGCAGTTCGGCGCGATGCTCGCGATGATGAAATCCTTCGCACCCAAGAGCGCGACCGTGACCGGCGGCCAGGACTTCGGCGACACCGCCGAACTCACGATCGATGCGGTCGATCAGTCCGGCGGCAAGTCGACGGGCACCTCGAAGCTGCGCAAGGAAGGCGGCGCGTGGAAGGTCGAGAAGACCAGCATGAAAGGCAGCCTCTGAGGCGCGCGAAACGGCCGCGACTGCGCGTTTTCGCGGTTGCGGTTGTTTCGCAACTGTAAATTCTGCGAGCGCGAAAAGACGGGGCCGCGCCCGGCCCACAGTCGGAAAGCGGCTCCTAAGTCGTTGCCGGCAGACGATATTCTTCGATCGCATCCGGCGTATCGCCGATACCGGGAAGGACCGCCGGATGCTGCTTAACGGGGCGTTAGCGCAGAGCGGTGCGCAAATCCGCACCATAGCGGACTTTCCGCCATCCGGAACCGCTGCTGATGCCCGTATCGCGCCTGACTGTCGCCGCCGCTGCCCTCGTCGCCGCCTCGCCCGCGGCCGTCTTCGCCCAGACGACGTTGCGCCTGAACTGGACGGCGACCGACGGTACGGCCAAGACCTGTATCGTCAGCACCGACGCCACTGGCGTGAGCCTCGATCCGGCGACCGGCAAGCTGCTCGCGAACGCGACGTTCGGGGCGGACTGCCCGACCGTGGCCACGACGCCGCCGGTCAGTGCCCCGGTGATCACGAACGGCCTCGATGCGAACGAACTGCCCTCGAGCAGCGTCGCGGGCGCGACGCATACCGTCAGCTGGTCGGCCGACGCCGATACCTGCAGCTATTCGGCCAGCAGTCTGCCGGCCGAAGTCACGGGCTGGCCGACGACGGGCAACGTCTGCAGCGATGCCGACAGTTGCGGCACGACGCACAGCGTGCCGCTGACGTTGCCCGCGGTCGCCGGCAACTACGTGTTCGACCTGAGCTGCCGTCGCAACGGATCGAGCGTCGTCGCGACGTCGCGGCGCACCGTCACGGTGCCCGTGGTCACGCCGCCGACCGCCGGATGCGTGGCACCGGCGGGCCTGATGCGTCTGGATACCGCCTACGTCGAATTCAACTACACGGTGAGCAACGGCCGCGTCGCCAATGCGACGCGCTTCGAAGACATCTTCGGCTACAGCACCGCGGAATCGCCGCTGCGCGCCTTCCCGGGCACGGTGAATCTGAACCAGCGCGTGTTCCTGTCGCGCAACAGCTATGTCGCACTGCAGTTCACGGTGCCCAGCAATCTGACGCTCAACACGACCGGCGCGTTCCGCTTCGAGGAGACGCAGCCGCAGACGAATCCGGCGCGCATGTCGATGACGATCAGCAAGTCCTGCGGCGATTTCAGCCCGACGGCCACGGCACCGTTGACCAATGCCTGCGTGCTCAACAACGCGACCGCGAATGGCAACATCTTCTGGGGCTATCTGCCCGGCAATTCCGCGGTCTGCCAGCTCCAGCCCGGCGAGACCTACTTCCTCAACATCATCCATGCCTCGCTCAACGCGCCGCTGACGACGTACTGCGAAGGCTATTGCGGCAACACGATCCAGAACCAGAAAGTCACGCCGCAGCCGCTCTGGCCGTCGCAGCTGTGAGCGCGCCGGTTGCCGCGGGCGGAGCGAACCGCAGCGACTAGCGGTCCGCGCCTGCCATCCCGTCGGAACGAAACGACGCCCGGCTCCGATGCCGGGCGTTTTCGTTGACGCTCACATCAGTGGCTGCGTCCGGCCTGGTCGACCGGTTCGCGGGGGGCTTCGCCGCGCGACGGCCGCGAGGTCGGGGTTCGTCATGCTTGATGCAATTTGTCATTGTTACTTTTTGTACTATGGGTCGTCGCGCGTCTCCGCATCGAAGTCGCACGATTCTTTAACGCTCGATTAGCACAAGTCCCGAAGCGATCGCGCAGCATCGCGGCGCAAACGAACTCAGGGGCAATCGATGTCCGTCTCGCGTTTCCGTATCCCCGTCGTGGCGATCGCGGCGGTGCTGCCGCTCGCCGTTTCGGCGCAGGTCAATGTCCGCGTGCGCTGGACCGCGCCGGGCGGCGCACAGAAGACCTGCGTGGTCACCTCCGGTGCGTCCGGCGTGTCGATGGATGCCGCCGGCGATCTCCTGATCGACGGCGTGTTCGGCGGCGATTGCCCGGGCAGCACGCCGCAGCCGCCGGCCATCACGAACGGGCTCGATGCGAGTGAACTGCCGGGATCGAGCGCTTCCGGCGCGACGCATACGGTGACCTGGACGGCCGACGCCGATCGGTGCAGCTATTCGGCGAGTGCGTTCCCGGCGCCGGTGAGCGGATGGCCGACGAGTGGCGACAGCTGCAGCGATGCGGCGAGCTGCGCGGCGACACATACGGTGCCGGTCACCTTGCCGAGTGCGCCGGGCAACTACGTGTTCGACCTGAGCTGCTGGCGCAACGGCGTGGCCGCGGCGGTGACCTCGCAGCGCACGGTCGTCGTGCCCGGCTCGTCGGCGTGCATCGCGCCGGCGGGACTCACGCGTGTGACGAGCGCCTACGTCGAGTTCAATTACACGCCCGGCAACGGACGCACGACCGACGCGACGCTGTTCGAGAACGTGTTCGGCTACTTCGACGAGACGACGCCGCTGCGTCCTTTCCCGGGTACGCGCAACGTGAATCAGCGCCTGTTCCTGCCGCGCAATACCTACGCCGCGCTGCGCTTCACGGTGCCGCCGGCGCTGACGCCGTCCACGAGCGGGCTGTTCCGCTTCGAGGAAACGCAGCCGCAGGCCGGCGTCATGTCCTTCACGATCAGCAAGAGTTGCGGCGATTTTTCCGCGACGCCGACGCCGCCGCTCTCGGCCGGCTGCGCCATCCCGGCGCTCGGAGCGGGTTCGGCGCTGTACTGGATCGTCGGCAACAGCGCGCCGGGCTACTGCCGGCTCGAACCGGGGGAAACGTATTATTTCAACGTCGTGCATGCGGATCTCGCGGCGCCGCTCACATCGTTCTGCAACAGCAGCAGCTGCGGCAACACGATCCAGAACGCGATAGGTCCGGGCTCGCCTGCGTGGCCGTAGCGCCGGCGCGCTAGGCGCCGAACCAGCCGTCACGCCGCGCCGTATCCAGCCGCGCCGCGAGATAGTCCCAGAGCGCGGGACAGCCGTCGCGGATCGGTGCGGCGACGCGCGCGACGACGCGCTCGTAGCTGATGCCGTTCTCGCGCCAGCTCTGGCCGTGGTTGTGCAGATTCAGCAGCACCGGCATCGCGCGGTCGATCGCGTGGGCGAAGCGCGCCTCGTCGCTGTCGGCATCGTCGAAGGACTGCCACAGCGCGAGGAACGGCTGCGCCTGCGCGTCGGGCAGCAGCCCGAATATCCGTTCGACCGCCGCGCGTTCGGCGCGCTTGCGTTCCTGCCGGTCATGCTCGGCGAAGACCAGCGTGTCGCCGGTGTCGATCTCGCCGATGTCGTGCACGAGCAGCATCGCGACGACGCGGTTCATGTCGACGCCGGCCGGTGCGAACGGCGCGAGCGACTGCGCGAGCAGTGCGAGCTGCCAGCTGTGCTCGGCCGAATTCTCGTAGCGGTCCAGGCCGAGCGGCTTGACCTTGCGCGTGACGCCCTTGAGCTTGTCGAGCTCGATGATGAAATCGACGATCGCCTGCATGGATGCTTCCGGTAGCCGCGGACACTCAGCGTAGCGGATCGCCGGTCGCGGGCGACTGCCGCAGTCGCTACCATCGCGCGATCGCGCGGCCGGGCCGCGCTCCGGATGCAGGGACGGAACGCGACGATGGCAGCGACGGCGGCATCGGGAGCCTGGCGGCGGTTCGCGCCGTGGCTGCTGGTCGCGACATTGGTGGTGCTGCATCTCGTGCGGGTGCCCTATGCGGCGACGCATCAGGATTTCGCACGCGACGTGTTCGTCGCCTGGCGCTTCCTGCAGGGCGAAGAAGTGCCGCTGTCCGGTCCCGTCCTCGCCGGAACACTGCATCTCGGGCCGGCCTGGTACTGGCTGCTCGCGGCCGTGCTCGCGCTCACGCGTAGCTGGCTGGCCGCCGTGTTCCTGCTCGGCGTGCTGTCGGCGACGCAGGTCGTGCTCGCGTTCCGGCTCGGCCGTGCGCTGCACGGCGAGCGCGCGGGACTGCTCTGGGCCGCGCTGCTCGCGCTGCCGGCCTGGTCGAATGTGGAATGGATGTTGCCGCAGCACTACGTGCTCACCGCACCACTGGCGCTGGCGTTCCTGCTGTGCGCGACGTACTACGTGCAGCAGGGGCGCACGCGCTGGCTCGTCGGCATGGCGCTCGCGTTCGTGCTCGCGCTGCATGCGCATCCGAGCAGCGCGGGACTCGCCTGGGTCGCGCTGGGCGTCGTCGCGCATGCGGCGTGGAGGCGCGAGCTGCGCTGGCAGGCCTGCCTTGCCGCCGCCGCGATCGCGTGCGTGCCGCTGCTGCCGTACCTGTGGTGGAGCATCGGCAACGACTTCGCGGATTTCCGCGCGGGCGGCGCCTATCTGCTCGACGGGCAGAGTACGGGCCGCGCCGCGAATGCGCTGCCCGTGCTGCAGGCCGCAACCGTCGGCGGCACGCGCTACTGGCTGCAGACCTTGCTCGCCTGGCCGGCGTGGAGCGTGGTCGCGATCCTGTCCGCACTCGCCGTCGTGTTCGCGGCGGCGGTGCCGGGCTGGTGGCGGTTGCTGCGCGATCGCGCCACGCGTCCCGTCGTCGTGGCCGCGCTGCTCGCCGTCGTCGCCGTCGCATTGACGACAGCGCTGATCCGACACCAGACCACGTACTACATGACGACGACATTGCGCGTCGTTGCGCTGGGCGCGATCGCGCTCGGACTGGCCGCGCTCGGGGCGGCGGCGTGGGTGCGCGCGCTGCACGCGACGGCGGTGGCGCTCGCGCTCGTGCTCAATGTGTGCAGCGCCGTCGCGGCGGCGCGCTTCGTCGTGAGCGGCAGTTGGCCGTTCAATTTCCAGGCGCTGTTCGACGTGACCGGAACTGCCACCGAGCCCGCGCCGCTGCTGCTGTTGCCGGCCTACGCGATGCGCGACAGCGGCGAGTTCCTCTGCGGCGAGCATGCCGTCAGCGTGCACGGGGCCTATGCGCGGCATCTGATCTACGACTATGCGATCGAGATGCGCCTGCACTGCGCGCGCGCCGATGCGATCGCCGGCGGCGACGAGCTCGCACGGACGCACTGGCTCGGGTTGCCGCGCCGTGTCGCGAAAGACGCAGGACTCGCGCCCGTGCGGCGCGTCGGTTCGTTCGCGCTGTTTCCGGTGCGCCGCGTGCTGGCCGGCGATGCGTTCGCGGCGCCGGAGACGCCGCGCTATCCCGTGCACGTGCCGCTCGTGAATGCGCAGGAGCAGCGTCGCTATCGCGTCGTGCTCGCACCCGGCGAGCGGCTCGCGATTTCCGACATGGCGTTCTTCACCGCGCCGCCGATGGTCGAGATCGCCGACGCGACACGGCCGATGCGGCTGATCGGCGCGGACGTGGTCTCGCGCGTCTATGCCTGCGCCGAATGTGCCGAGGGCGAGACGGTCGAATTCGAACTGCGCGTGCTCACACAGTACTTCAGTGATACCGATATCGTCGTGTTCTGAGCGTGCGACACGTGCGTGAAGGATCGCGCACCCGTCCCGATCCGTGCGGCTGGCACGATCGCGTCACGTGCGGGGCCGGCGATGCCGGCCGGCAGCACGTTGAACGCGGTGGTGCCGGGCCGTGCGCCGACGTCGATGCGCACGCTCGCGGTCGAGACGTCCGGACTCGGATTCCGTCGGCGGCGCGATCGGAGAAACGCACGGTTCCGCCCAGCATTCGAATTTCGGCAAATCGCGAATGCGTCGACAACTCCGATCACGAATGCCGGTAACTACTTGCCCGCATCCTGAGCAATGTCGCCGACGCGTTCGGCAGGGCAGCAGTGTCACCACCAGCCAACGCTGCGTTCCGCGCTGCTCGTGCTGACAACCCGATACTCGATACCCCCCGCAGCTGGCTAGCTGGGTCATACGATCCCCGTTGGCCACGGCCGGCCTCGATGTGTTGCCTGGACACCAGCAAGTCTGCCGGGTCGGCCGTACGCCACCCGCTCAGTTGGGAGAAGAACCAAAAAAAAGCCGCCCCGGGGGGGCGGCTCCAAAGGGGACCCTGAAGCGGTTGGGATCAGAGGCCGGTGGCGACGGTCTTTTCTTCGCAGCGGCCAGCGAACGATGCCGGAATCACCTGGCCTTCGGCACTCTGTTTCGCGGCGATCTGCTGCGTCAGCGCATCGAGGCGTTCGAGGCGCGATTCGAGGTCGGCGATGCGACGGTCGCGTTCGGCGAGCTCTTTCTGCAGGCCCTGCACGGCGGCAAGCGCGACGCCCGAGGTGTCGAGCGGCGCGATGCGGTCTTCGCGTTCGCCGAGGCCGAACACCTTGTGGAAGTCCTGCGCCATCGGACCGATGTGGCGGACGTCATCGTTCTCGTACTTGAAGTTCCATTCGGTGATGTCGATCTGGGCGATCTTCTGCAGCAGCGCCTTGTGGTCGAGCGTGCGGAAGTTTTCCTTGCTGTTGCGGTCCGAGTTCTGCGTCAGCGTACCGGCGATCGTGACGTTGCCGGTCGGGAAGATCGTCATCGCGACGGTGGCCGAGCCGGCCGGCGTCATGCGGAAGTCCGAGTCGTGCGCGTTGAGGCTCCACTCGTTGCTCGTGTTGGTGTTCTTCAGGCGCAGGCGCGTCGGGCCGTTGTTTTCCAGACGCAGCAGATCGCGTCCCGACGAAGTGGCGTTGGTTTCCTGCACGAGCACCTGCGTGGTCGTGCCGTCGCTGCCGACGGCGTGGAGCCTGACCGACGGCGATGCCGTGCCGAAGCCCGCAAGGCCGCTGGCATTGATGTCCAGCGAACTCGTCGGCGCGCCCGGGCGGATGCGGAACGGCAGGCGGCTGCCGCTGGTCACGTCGCGCACGAAGAAGTTCGCTTCGTTGCCGGCCACGTCCCAGGTCTGCGCGGAGAAGCCGCCGGCAGAGGTCTGCTCGAGGCGCAGCGCCGGCGTGTCGCTGTCGGAGATGTGCAGATCCAGCACCGGGGTGGAGGTGCGGAAGCCGACGCGGCCGGTCGAGTCGACGAAGATCGAATTCGTCGGCGCGCCGCCGGTGATCGTGAACGGCACGCGGGCCGCGGTGATGTCTTCGATCGAGAACTTGTTCGCGCCGCCCGACGCGCTGTCGTTCGCAGTCAGCTGCCAGTCGGTGGACGGGAAGGCGCCGACCGACGTGTCCTCGAACTTGATGCGTGTGTTGTTTTCCTTGAGCCGGATCGTGTCGAACCCGAAGCTCTCGTTGTTGACGCAGTCGAAGCCGACGCAGGTGCTGCCCTGCACGATGAGATCGTCGGGGATGACCTGGTCGTTCGGCACCGGCGAGGCGTTCTGGCCGTTGTCCCGACGCGCGGCGAACACGCCGTCGGCCACCTGCGGCACGCCGCCGCGGACCGCGAACGCGCCCGTTTCGCTGAGCTGCGGAGCCGCTTCGCGCACGGCTTCGTTGTCGGCGCGACGACGCGTGTTGGCCTGCACGCCGATGATTTCGTAGCGATAGTCGCCGTCGATCCAGCCGCTGGCCGGTGCGTCGATGCCGACGTTCGCGCCTGCGGCGAAGGTGCGCTCGAACAGGAAGCCGGCTGGGCCGGTGACGCGCAGCTGATAGGCGGGCGCGCGCAGTGCCGGGGCGAGCTGGACGCTGTCGGCGCCGGCCGCAACGGCGGAGCCGGCCATCAGGCCGAGCGCGACGGTCAGTGCAACGGCGACGGCGCGCCGCTTCGAAACGAAATTAGCCATGGATTCTTTCTCCCGATCGAAGGCGGCGCCGTTCGGCCTGTCCAGGCCCGGGGCAGGCCCCGCCGATTCCCCTGTATAAGTTGTAGCGCAGTTTTGCTTTGCGGACGATCATGTATTTCCACCAACGCCGGGCTGGGCGGCAGGCGAACATCGCCCTGCGGCGGGCTCAGCGCGGCGGCAGGGCCCAGCGCAGGCCGCGCGTGATCGCGGTCGGATACGCGCCGAGGTGGTCTTCGTCGGGCACGCGCGTCGACGCGATCTGCAGGCTCGGATAACGGTGCGCGCGCAATTGCGCCTCGAACGCGTTCAGGTCCGCGACCATGTCGTCTTCCCGGTTGTAGCGAGGATCGTTCGACCCGGGTTTCACCGTCTCGTAGCTGCCGATCGCGAAGAACACGTTCGCCGGCAGGTCGTCGTGCGCGGCGGCGTAGTCGCGTTCGCGCGCGAGCATGATGCGGTTGTCGTACCACAGCGAAGGACTGCTCAGGATGTAACGTTCGAACATGCGCGGCTCGGTCAGCAGCATGTGCGTGCCGAGCAGTGCGCCGTAGGAATGGCCGGCGAAGATGCGGCGCGCCGGATCGGTGCGGTAGCGCGCGTCGACGAATGGAAAGATCTCATCGGCGATGAAGCGCCGATAGGCTTCGGCCTCGCCGTGCAGCGGCGGTCGCCCCGATTCGTCGGGCTTGACGTTGCGCGGGCCGTTGGGTGTGGGCGTGTAGTCGCGACGGCGGCTGTAGGGCGGGCTGTCGCCGTCGGCATAGCCGAGTCCGACGAGGATGAAGTCTTCGAGTCCGGCGCCCTTGTCGCCGACCATCGCGCCGATGCTGCGCACGAGCGGGAACGCATAGTTGACGTCGGTGACGAACAGCACCGGATAGCGCCGCGCCGCGCTGCTCGCGTAGTCGCGCGGCAGGCTCACGAGCAGCGGGTAGCTGCGGCCGAGCCGTTGCGCGCGGATCGCATGGACTTCCGTGTTCGCGAGCGTGTAGGGCGGCGGAGCGCTGTCGTCGTGTGCGGTGATGGTGTCGGGCGTGACCGATGGCGCGGTCGCGACCGTCGCGACTGTCGCCGGCGGTTCGGGTTGTGGCGGCGAGGCCGGCCGGCATGCACCGAGCACGAGCGCGATTACGACGGTGGGGACGCGGAGTGGATGGGACATGCGGGAGCCGGGCGTACGAACGGCCGGCGATTGTAGGCCGTCGCGGCGACGCGGTACCGGCGAAGCGTCGTCGCGTTCAGCGCGGGTCGCGGCGGTCGTGCTAGGGCGCGCAGTCGCGCTTCCCATTCGCCGTACTGCGCAAGATCCTGCGGCAGTCGCTCCGCATCGGCAGCGGGACCGCATCGACGGTGTGCCGCAGCAGCGGCGGGGTGATCTGCGCGTCGGAGGCGTCGGCCAACGCGAGTATCCAGTGCACCGCATCGTCCGGCGCGAGTGCGGTCAGCCGCTCGACGGCACCCGCGTCGCGGCAGTCTGCGCTCAAGTGACACGCGAGCGCGGCGACATACGGCGCGAGTGCGTCGCTGGAGAGCGGCTGCAGCATTTCTGCGCGGCACGCACATCGGCGAGGGGAGGCCTGAGACACGGCTGTCGCGCGGCAATGCGAGCAGCGCGGCCGCGATCCGGCTGTCGCGATCGTTCGCGGCGGCCAGGCATTCGCTCTGCGCGCGCCGGAACGCGAGGGTCTCCGGGCTCGTGACGTCGGGCTGCGCCGCCTGCGCGGCGGAAATGACGAGCGCAGCGGCGAACGCGCCGCGGGCGATCGGAATCGGGTGATGCATGGTCGACACCGCCAATGGGATACCTGATCGGGTCATACGGCGGGCGCGGCGACGATGACAGCCCGCCGCGCCGGAACGTCCTTTCCCGGCAGCGGCCGCTGCCATTCGTTGTCGACTTCAATCGGCTGACGATCCGCGCACGCCGTGCGCGTTGCGGCCGCTTACGGCGTGCACACCTCGCCTTCGATCTCGGCTTCGAAGTGATCGGCGAAAGCCTGGCCGAGCACGTAGAAATGTCCGCTCGCACCGGCATAGCGGCCGGTGCCCGACTGTACCTGCTGGAACGCGGTGAAGTACCTGTCGTCGCCCTGCACGAAGCCGGACATGCCGCTTTCGCGTACGACGAGCGTGCTGTCGCCGAACGTGTACGTCAGCAGGCCCGATGTGGCGAGCGTGCCCGGCGCGCTGGCCGGTCCGCGCACGGCGCCGTCCATGACGAAGTAGGTCGTGCCGTGGAAGCCGCGGTTGCCGTCGACCGTGCCGGCGGCACAGAAACCGTTCGGACTCGTGCAGCCTGCGGTCACCTGAATGTCGGTGATGACGCCGCGGATCTGGCGGCAGCGTGGATGCGACGCCGAGGCGGTGCCGGCGGCGAACAGCGTGGCGAGGGCGAGGCTGGAAGCGATCAGGGATTTCATGTTCGGTTCTCCGTTGACGGCGCGAATCGCCGTGCACGCAGCTCAGCGTCGGCGGGATCGAGCGGCAACTACGTGCAGGTAATCGGCCGCGCCGTTGCTCGCTGCGATCGACCGAGCGCGCAAGGAATGAACAATGTGGACAGGCCGGCGATGTGGCGGATTGCGCGACGGTCGCGCGTCGATGTTGCAAGGTTGCGCAGGCGCGGATGCCGGCGACGGCGCGCGCGCGCGACTGCGCTAGCATCCTCCGCTGCCCGCTGGCGGGAACCCGCATGAACGCCGATCTGTCGTCCGCCGTCGAATCGTTCCCCGCGGTGCTGCGCGCGCACCGCCGCCGCGTCGGCCGCTCGCAGTTGCAGACCGCGCTCGTGGCCGGAATTTCTCAGCGGCACCTGAGTTTTCTCGAGAGCGGTCGCGCGCGTCCGGGGCGCGGCGTCGTGCTCGCGCTGAGCGCGGCGCTGGGCCTGGATGTCGCGCGGCAGAACCAGTTGCTGCTCGCCGCAGGCTATGCGCCCGAATACGACGGCGCGGCGCGGTCGCAGGCCGAGGTCGAGCTCGTCGAACAGGCCATGCGCGCATTCCTGGCCGCGCACGAGCCGTTCCCGGCGCTGCTGCTGCGCGACGGTGCCTGGATCGAGCAGGGCAATCGCGGCGCCGCGCGGCTGTGGTCGGCCGTGCGCGGCGAGCCGCTGGCGGAAGTGCCGCGCGACAACGTGTTCGAGCTCATGCTGCGGCCCGGCGCGCGGCGCGACCGGCTCGAGAACTGGAGCGAAGCGGCCGCGTGCCTATTGCGCCGCTACATGGCCGAGCACGTGCAGCTGCGTCGCCCCGAACTCGATGCGCTCGTCGCGCGTCTCGCCGCGAACCCCGACGTGCGTCAACTGCTGCAGAACGACGACGGCGCGCATGCGGCCCCGGTCGTGCTGCTGCGTTATCGCTTCGACGACGTGAGGCTCGCGCTGTTCGTCGTCATCGCGAGCCTGCATGCGCCGCTCGACACGCGCGTCGAGCGGCTGCGCGTGGAATTTCTCGTGCCGGCCGACGCGGCTACGGAGCGGTGGTTTCGAGGCGAGCAAACGTAGGCTGGGCTTCGCTTGCGCTCAACCCAACCTACGAAACCTTCGTCACGCCGCCCGTTCCTCGCGTTCGTCCGGCCACGCGAGTTTTTCGGCTTCGTAGCGCGTGAGCAGCCGGTGCAGGCGTTCGGCGACGCGGCGTATCTCAACCGCGTCGTGCGGCGCCGGCGGGTTTTCTATCGGCGTCGGGAATTCGGCGTCGGTCACGAGCAGGTTGGTCGCTTCGCAGCCGTCGCCGGCGAGGTCGTAGAGTTCCCACTGGTCGGCATGTTCGCCGGACGGGTCGAAATAGCGCGCGAGCTTCCAGTCGCCGGACCGCACGCAGCGCACGTGATTGGGCTGGCGCACCGGTCCGGGCGCGAGATCGGCGATCGGCCCGCTGTGCGGCACGCGGCTGTCGCCGTGGCGCACGGCGTCGACGAGCTGCAGGAACACGGCGAATTCGCGCTCGGAATGCCACTGGTGCGGATCGGCCGCGTCGGCGAGCGGCTGCGTGATCTCGTCATCGGTCGCGAACAGCACGCCTTCGCGCGGCGCGCCGTCGGCATCGATCACGACGTCGGTCTCGCCGCGGATCAGCGGCGCGAGATTCGCGCCGACGAACGGCGGCACCGGGCGCGTCGCGCGCAGTTCCGCGGCGATGCGGTCGATCTCGCGTTCGCCGACGCCGGCGAGACCGAGCAGGGTCGGCACGATGTCGACATGGCTGGTCAGCGCGTCGATCTGGCGCATCGCCGGCCTGTCGTTGAAGCGTGCCGACTGCACGACGACGGGCACGTGCAGTGCTTCCTGGTAGGCCGTGTGCCATTTCTCCATGAGGAAGGAATGCGCGGCGCCGTACTCGCCGTGATCGGCCATGAACACGACGATGGTGTCCTCGCGCAGGCCGCAGCCGTCGAGCGTGGTCAGCACGCGATGGATGTGCGCGTCGACGAGATGCTGCAGCCAGGCGTAGTACTGCAGGAATTTCTGCGCGGCGTCGTCCGGATCGGCCGTGAGCTGGAACGGTATGCCGCTGAGCAGCGCCGCGGTGACGGGATCGAGCCCGGCCTGCTGGTGCGCGCTGAGGCCGGTCTTGCTCGCGAGCGCGAGCCCCATCTTGTAGGCGTAGTCGTATTGGCACTGCGGCTTGTTGCGGCGCAGGTCTTCGTGCGTGGTCGGCGCGACGTTCGCGTTGTCCTGCGGAAAGCCGTGCGGGTTCAGATCGAACTGCAGCGTGCCGGCGAGCGGCGGGTTGGAAAGCGTGCCGGCGCCCGGCACGGTCAGCGGGCCGAATGTCGGCGCATCCGGATCGAGCCCGCGCGGCAGCGCCGGATAGGTCGCGATATCGTGCGGATTCGCGAACGACGCGACGGCGAGCCAGGGTTTCTGTTCCGCTTCGGGCGCCGGTGCGCGCGGCACCGTCTGCAGCTGCTGCGCCAGCTTGCGGTTGTACTCGAGCCCGAGCGACTGTCCGCGCAGGAAGCCGCAGACGAGATCGGCGAAGCCGATGTCGCGGTAGGCGCCGAGATTGTTGATGCTCGATCCATGCGGTTCGGGCCAGGACAATTCCCAGTCGTCGAAACCGTAGGCGTGCAGGCTGTGACTCGGCGGGTTGCTGACGTGCCATTTGCCGAAGTAGTGCGTGCGGTAGCCGGCGCCGCGGAACCAGTGGCCCAGCGTGGGTATGCCGTCGGCGGCGAGCCACGGAAAACTTTCCGCGTCGCCGTTCTTGAACAGGCCGTCGGTCTGCGTGACGCCGGTGCGCGTGCCGTACTGGCCGGTCATCAGCGCGGCGCGGCTCGGAATGCAGGCTGACGACGCGATCGTGTGCCGGCGCAGCACGACGGCGTTCTCGCGCAGCGCGCAGAGGCCCGGGAACCAGTTGCGGTAGGCGGCGATGTCGGCATCGTCGCCCTGGAAGCCGACGATGTTCTTCAGCGCCGGTGCGAAGCCGCCGTCGGGACCGTAGGCGAAGCGCGGAAAGCGCAACTGGTCGACGAGAATGACGAGGATGTTCGGACGCTTGACCTGGCTGTTCACGGTTCCCCCTTTCGACGTTAGTGGAATACGCGGCGACGATCACAATTTCACATTGCCGGTCGAGTGTATGCCAGCGGCGCGCCACTTTGTCGACGGGTCGCGCGGAGCGCGCGAAGCGACGCTCGTCACATACCTGAATCGCCGCGGCGCTAGCATGGCCATTCCGGTCGGAACGATGGCGGTGGCGGTCATGCGCAGAACTCTGGCGATGCTGATGGCGTGCGTTGCGACACCGGCGGCGGCGCTGACCGCGGCCGACTTCGCGTCACGCACGACGACGACCGACGGCGGCAACGGTTTCGCGTTGCCGTACCGCATCAACGTCCCGGCGGCTTGTGCGAACCGCCGCTGTCCGCTGCTGCTGTTCTTGCATGGCGCCGGCGAGACCGGCAGCAACAACACGGCGCAGCTCAACAACCGCGCGAACGGCGCGTTCAAACTCGCGGAAGACGCGCAGACTCTGGGGCAGCCCGTGATCATGGTCGCGCCGCAGACGCCGGAATGGTGGGCGAACGAGAATCCGACCGGGGGCCTCGCCGATCTCCTCGACGATGTGCAGCGCGAGTTCGGTTTCGATCCGGCGCGGCTCTACGTGACAGGACTGTCGATGGGCGGCGGCGGCACCATCGGTTTCCTGCAGCGCTATGACGCCGTGGCCGCGGCGGCCGTGCCGGTCTGCCCGGCCGGCGTGATCAGCAGCACCATCGATCGCGACCGGCTCTGGGATACGCCGGCCTGGTATTTCCACGCGATCAACGACGGTACCGTGACGGTCGACAACTCGCGCACGAGTGTCGCGACCTTACGCGCCGGCGGCGGCGATCCGCTGTATACCGAATTCACGAGCGGCGACCACTGGATCTGGACCGAGACCTACAAGGTCGCGAAGCTGATGCCGTGGATCCTGGCACAGCGCTGGCGCGTTCCCATGGTCGCGACCTCGCCGCGCGTGAATCTGAGCGCGCCGTCGGCCGCACTGCGCTGGTACACCAATGCGACGACCGCGACGGCGGCGGGGACCGTCACGGCCGATGCGCTGCCGAGCGTCGTGAACTACGTGTTCGGCGCGCTGAACGGTACGGCCAGCGGTACCACGAGCTTCACGACCGCAGCACTTGCGATACCCGCCAACGCGACCACGCCGCTGCGCCTGCAGGCGACCGGCACCAGCTACGTCGGCAGCTACGGCGGGAACACGACGTTCTCGCGCACGGTGCGCGTGACGCATCCGGCGCCGGCGAATCGCGCGCCGCGTGCGGCGCTCTGGGTCGAACCCGTGGCCGTCGCCGGACGTCCGCTGCGGCTGCGCGCGCTCGTCGACGACGATGCGCAACCCCAGGCCGCCGCGAGCGTGAGCTTCCAGGTGCTCGAAAGTCCGGTCGCGGCGACGCTGGAGACCGACGCGGCGAATCCGGCGCTCGCGTGGTTCACGCCGTCGCAGCCGGGGCTCTACCGCTTCGAGATCCGCGTCGGTGACGGCGTGTCCGAAACCACAGCGCGCGCGAGCGTGCTGGCGCTCGCGGCCGGCGTGCCGCGGCCCGCGCTCGTCGCGACCAACAGCGGCGGTCCGGCGCTGACCACGAGCGAAGGCCAGGCGTTCGCGGCCGATGCCGCTTTCACGGGCGGCGCGACCGAGGCGCTGACGACCGGCGTCACGAGCCTGATCGGCACGCAGGACGACGCGCTGTATCGCACCATGCGTCGCGGCAACAGTTTCAGCTACGCGGTCAACGTGCCGAACGGCCGCTATCTCGTCGTGCTGCATTTTTCCGAATGGCGCTGGTTCACCGCGGTCGCGCGCGGCATCGACGTCGCCCTCGAAGGCGCGCCTGTGCTGGCAGGCTTCGACCTGTATCGCTGGGCCGGACTGCGTCAGGCGCTGCGTATCGGCGACGTCGTCACGGTCAGCGACGGCGTGCTCAACCTTGCCGTGCAGAAGACCAGCGGAGCCGCCGGCGAGGCGCGGCTCGACGCGTTCGAGGTGCTGAGCCTCGGCGCCGGCGACATCATCATGCGCAACGGCTTCGAGCCATAGGCGACAGGCCGCCTTGCTGCCGGCGGACGGGTTCTCCGCGCGGCGCCTGCGTCGACCTCCTGCGCGGCGAGGGCGCGAACGTCGCTCGCACAAGTGCGCGATGGCGCGGCGAACCGCACCATCGCGTCTGCCATCTATGCGGCTTATTGACAGACGACCACGCCGCCCACCGTATTCGTGCAGTTCGCCGTCGAACTCAGCGGCCGGCCCAGCGTGTAGTTCGCGAGCACGCCCGGCGTCACGTTGCCGTTGACGTACTTCACGGCTTCGAAGCCGATCACGGGCAGGCCGCGCAGGCCGGGGCCGGTGGAGCCGGCGGGCAGGTAGCTGCGCGACTCGCCGTCGACGCCGAGCGTCAGTGTGAGCGCGCCGGTCTCGGTTGCAGGGCTGGGGTTGCCGACATGCGTGCCGACGCGCGCGCCGAGCACGGGCGTGCCGTTGCTGCCGAACGCCGGACCGAAGCTCACGACGTCGGTCGCATGACACAGCGCGAACTGCGGCAGCGGATTCGCCGGCGGCGAGCCGACCGGGTCGGGCGTGAGCGTAATCGCGCGGCCCTGGCGGTCGAACAGGGTCGCGTCGAACGCCGAGCAGGACGCGGCCGGGTTCGTCGAGTCGAACGCGCTCGCAAACGGCGCGAGCTGCGTCCTGGCGCGCGCCGCGTCGGTGTGGAAACGCTTGGTCGGCGCCGTGACGACCCACTCGGTATGGCTGCCGAGCCCGGCTTCGCGCGAGACCTCGCCGAGCAGCGCGTCGGCCATCAGCGCCGCGGAAATCGCATCGGCCGCGCGCGCCGGCGGGTACAGCAGGTCGACGAGCTTGCCGCCGATGAAGACCTGCGCACGTACGGCCTCGCCGCCCGCGTTGACCGAGGCGAAGGCGTCGTAGGCCGCCGGCTCGATCGTCGCCGACATCAGCGGTGTCGTGGAGAACGCTTCGATCGCGGTCGCGTTGCCGCCGAGTATGGTGCCCTGTGCGACGTTGACGATCGCGAAGCTGCCGCGCAGGCCGCCCGCAGGCGGGCGTGTCAGCGGGCCGGCGGCGATCGCGCGCAGATCCTGGAACACACCGCAGTTGCGCTGCGCCGCGGCAGTGTTGAGATCGCCGATCAGTTCGGCGCGTTCGACGACGTGGAAATAGCCTTCGCGCATGCGGTCGTCGGTCTTGGGGCCGCCGTCTTCGTTGTCGCCGGTGTAGTCGAACGGCAGCAGTTCCTGATACGGCGCGCCGAACAGCACGCCGGTCCACGCGTCGATGCCCGGCACGGTGCAGCTGTTGTCGCGGAGACCTATCGCGGCGACGGGAAGATTCTGGTCGATATGCTCGAACGTCGTCGCGGTCCACGTGTCATGCGGTGCGAGCACGACATCGAAGCGCAGTACGACGCGGCCGTTGTAGGACTCGCGCAGACTCACTTCGACGAGCTTGGTCCGCTCGGTGGTGTTCACGACCGAAAACAGCGTCTGCTGGCCGGCGTTCACGGTGTAATACGGAAACAGCAGCGCCTGTCCGGTGCCGCGCGGGTTCACGTACAGGGCCGATGCCGGCAGCGAGGCCGCGGCGAGCAGCGACAGGGTCAGCGTTCGTAGCCAATGGCGCATGATGCAATCCTTTAATCGTTCATTCCGGAGGGCGGTCCGACGTTCG
>CAMLSI010000016.1 GCA_946482585.1 uncultured Lysobacteraceae bacterium | reverse complement strand
CATGTCGTCATCGGCTGGAACGACACCGCGGTCGACTATCGCCGTGCGGTGAAATGGGTCGACGGCGTCGTCAGCGAACTGCTCGACGCGCAGAACCTGCAGGTGGGCGAAGCGCTCGGCGTGAATCGCGACGGCAGCGTCATCGTCGGCACCGGTGCAGGCGCGGACGGCAAGGAGGCCTGGCGCTGGACCGCAGCGACCGGTCTGCAGCCCATCGGCATCATCAGCAGCGGCAGCTTCTTCGATCGCGCCTACGCGTTCGGCGTCAGCGACGACGGCAACCTCGTCGGCGGCGCGAGCGGCTTCGGCTTCCAGCGCGAAGCCGTGGTCTGGACCCCGGCCACCGGCATGATCAAGCTGACTGACTTCCTCGCGGCGCGCGGCATCGCCGTGCCGCAGGGCTGGCTGCTGAACTCGGTGACCGCCGTATCCGGCGACGGCCGCGTCCTCGGCGGCTGGGGGCTCGATCCCGACAACGCGCTCAACTCGTTCGTGATCGAACTCGACGCCGCGCCCGCCCAGGATGCGATCGTCGAAGCGCACGGCGTCGTCGTCTTCAACGACGTCGCGGCCGGTCCGTTCGCCGGCGTACCGGAACAGACGCCGGTCACGCTGAGCCTGCGCGCGCGCGCCGACGGCTTCGTCGTCGAACCGGGCCAGCACGTGGCCTATCCGATCACCGTGACGCGCACGACACTGCAGGCCGGCAATGCGAGCGAGACGATGGCCGATGTCAAGAACGCACTGCTGCGCATCGCGAACGACTATCCGCGCTCCGACGGCATCCACGTCTTCGAAACGCCGCTGTCGACGCCGCAGACCGCCCTGGAGTTCGAGCTGTTCAATCCGGGCGGCGACCTGTTCGACTCGGCCGACCTCAACAACATCAACCGCACCTTCGGCCCCGAGCACTTCGAGAAGGCCGCCTGGATGGTGTTCGAAGGCCAGGGCGGCGCCCGCGCGATGGTGATCCAGCTGCAGTCCGTCACCATCGAAGACGAATGCTCGATCTTCTGCGGCCGCTTCGACGCCCCGTAGAGCCTGTACAGTTTTCGAGACGCGCCACGCGCGATCGGCCGGCGCCGCAACCGCAGGTCGACGCGCGCGGCGCGTTTCGTTTGCCGCGCGACTCAATTCCCTACCGCGTCCTCGAACCCGCCCTGGAATACGAGATCGGTCGCATAGAACGGCCCGGTGACTTCATAGGTGATGCCGCCGGTCGACTGCCCCGTCGTGCCGCGCTGCGAACTGAAATACAGGCGCGTGCCGTCGGGGCTGAACGCCGGGCCGGCGACTTCGGACCCATCCTGACCGATGATCTGCAGCAGCGGCAGCACTTGCCCTTCGGGCGCGAGCAGCACGATCTGCAGGTTGCCGCCGTCTTCGGCGACGTAGACGAAACCCTTCGCGTCTACGATGAGGTTGTCGACGCCGGTCAGCTCCGGCGAAGCGAACCACGCGTCGTCGTAGAAGATCTCGATCATCGTCGTGCGCGTGTCGTAGACATACACGCGGTTGTCGCCCTTGGTGGTGAAGAACACCATCCCATTGTGGAAATAGATGCCTTCGCCGCCGCGGAACGCGGTGCTCTGCGCGACCTGCAGGCGCGTCGCCGTGTCGCCGCCGGAAAGGTTCGGATTCGGATTCGGCACGGCGTGCCAGGTCACGCTGCGCGGCACGTTCTCGTCGCTGCCGAGGGCTTGCGCCACGTCGAGCCGGCCCGCGCTCAAATCCGGCCAGGTCGTCGGCGTGAAGCGGTAGAAACGGCCATTGCTCTGGTCTTCGGTCAGATATACGCAGCGCGCGACCGGATCGACCGCGATCGCCTCGTGCTTGAAGGTGCCCAGCGCCATGCGTCTGACCGCGGGCTGCACGCCCGACGGATCGCATTCCCAGGAATGTCCGCTGTCGGTTTCCTCGCAGGAAATCCAGGTGCCCCAGGGGGTCGCGCCGCCGGCGCAGTTGCTGCTCGTGCCGGTCAGGATCGGGTACGCATCGACGACATCGCCGTTCGCATTGAAACGCAGAGCGCCGCAGCCACCCTGCCCCGAACCGACCTCGGCATTGCTCACGTAGATCCAGCCGCCGTCGCCCGTCGCGAAGGTCGCGCCGCCGTCCGGCGCACGGTGCCAGATGTAGCTGCCGCCCGGCACCGGCGGCTGTCCCGTCCGCGCGACGACGCGCGACGTGAAGCCTTCCGGCAGGCGGATGCCGTTCGCATCCGGGGGCAGCAGCCCGGCGCGCAGGCCGTCAACGAGCTGCGGATTCAACCGGCGCAGGCGGTCCCAGCCATGCACCGAACGCGTCGCCTCGTTGACGTTCGCGAACGCGCGCGGTCCTATCGCCAGCATTCCTGCCGCCGCCATCGCCCGCACGAGAAACCCGCGGCGATCCATCTTTCCGTCGAGAGCCATCCCGATCTCCATCCGCAAAAGGGATCGAGAGGGTCGGCGCGGCAGATGAAACGCCGTTGTCGCGCAGATTAAGCTCGCGTGAAACCGCGACGCCGCGAAGCGGGAAAGTGGAAAAAGAGACACTCGCGCGGTGCGGATTTGCGGCTCCCGCCGCCCGATTTCCGCCGCCTCACGCTGCGCCGCAGCTTGACGCTTGCATGACAAGGGGCAAGGCTATGCCGGCGCTCCGCCCGTCGCGGGGCGTACCCGCCATGACCGCCCGCCCCGCGCTCGCCCGCTGGGGTCACGCGCTTTCTTCGCGGACGACCATGACGGCCCTGCATCCACGTTTCGCTGGGAGGGTTACGTCATGTCCTACACCACCGATGGCATCCGAAACATCGCGCTCGTGGGTCACGCGAGCGCGGGCAAGACGACGTTGTTCGAAGCGCTGCTGCAGGCCGGCGGCACGATCCAGACTCAGGGCAGTGTCGAACGCGGCACCACGGTGTCCGACTTCGACCCGATGGAAAAAGAACGGCAGCACTCGATCGCCGACACGATCGCCTCGATCGACCGCGGCGACTGCCACATCAACCTCATCGATACACCCGGACATCCCGAATTCCGCGGTCCGACGCTGTCGGCGCTCGCCGCCGTCGAGACCTGCGCCATCGTGGTCAATGCGCACAACGGCATCGAGTTCTCGACCCACCGTCTGATGGACTACGCCAAGCAGCGCAATCTCTGCCGCCTGCTCATCGTCAACAAGATCGACGGCGGCAACTGCCGCGCGATCGTCGAGAAGCTGCGCGAGACTTTCGGTCCCGAATGCCTGCCGATCAACCTTCCCGCGCAGGGCGGCAAGGCAGTGGTCGACTGCTTCTTCAAGCCCGACGGCGTCGCCGATTTCGACAGCGTCGCCGCGGCGCACCAGCGCATCATCGATCAGGTCGTCGAGATCAACGAGACGGTGATGGGCCACTATCTCGACGAAGGCGAGCAAGGCCTGTCCGGCCAAGAGCTGCACGATGCGTTCGAGCAGTGCCTGCGCGAAGGCCATCTCGTGCCGATCTGCTTCGTGTCCGCGCGCACGGGCGCCGGCGTGAAGGAACTGCTCGAACTCATCGAACGACTCGCGCCGAACCCGAAGGAAGGCAATCCGCCGCCGTTCGTCAAAGGCAGCGGCGCCGACGCCAGGCCGATCGAGGCCAAACCCGACCCGAATGCGCATGTGATCGCCGACGTCTGGAAAATCGTCAACGATCCGTTCGTCGGCAAGCTCGGCATCTTCCGCATCTACCAGGGCACGGTGAAACGCGACACGCAGCTGCTCATCGACGACGGCAAGAAGCCGTTCAAGGTCGGCCATCTGTTCAAGCTCAAAGGCAAGGATCACATCGAGATCGACCACGCGATCCCGGGCGACATCGCCGCCGTCGCGAAAATCGAAGAAATCCACTTCGACGCCGTACTGCACGATTCGCACGACGAAGACCAGATCCATCTCCAGCCGCTCGATTTCCCGATACCGATGTTCGGGCTCGCGGTAGAGCCCGCGCACAAGGGCCAGGAACAGAAACTCGCGACGGCGCTCGCGAAACTCGGCGAGGAAGATCCGTGCTTCCGCGTCGAGCACAACAAGGAACTCAACGAGGTGGTCGTGCGCGGCCTGTCCGACCTGCACCTCAAGCTCATGCTCGAACGCATGAAGGAACGCTACGGCGTCGAAGTGAAATCGCGGCCGCCGCGCATCGCGTACCGCGAAACCGTCGCGGGCGCGGCCGAAGGCCATCACCGGCACAAGAAACAGACCGGCGGCGCCGGACAGTTCGGCGAAGTGTTCCTGCGCATCGAACCGCTGGAACGCGGCGCCGGCTTCGAGTTCGTCGACGCGGTCAAGGGCGGCACGATCCCGGGTCAGTTCCTGCCCGCCGTGGAAAAAGGCGTGCGCCAGGTGCTCGATCACGGTGCGGTCGCCGGCTATCAGATGCAGGACGTGCGCGTGACCGTCTACGACGGCAAGTATCATCCGGTCGATTCCAAGGAAGTCGCGTTCATCGCCGCCGGCAAGAAAGCCTTCCTCGATGCGATCGCGAAAGCGCGGCCGACCCTGCTCGAACCCGTCGTCAATCTCGAAGTGTTCGTGCCCGACAACCACATGGGCGACGTCACCGGCGGACTCGCGAGCAAGCGCGCGCGCATCAACGGAACCGATTCCGGGCACAGCGGCGAAATCATCATCCGCGCCCAGGTGCCGCTGGCCGAAGTCACCGACTACCAGACCGAACTCAAGTCCATGACCGGCGGCCGCGGCCGCTACGCGATCGAATTCAGCCACTACGAACCGGTGCCGCCGCAGGTGCAGAAGCATCTCGTGGATTCGTACAAGCCGCGGCCGGAAGAAGACTGACTCTCGAAACGACCGCGGCTCGCGCATCGGGCCGCGGTCGCCGCCGCGATGTTCGATGCGCGCACGCCGCCACGTTCCTCCCGGAAGCCGACGACGACATCGGCCACCCGACTGATCAACCGCTGCCTTCGGGCCGGCACAGTCGTGGAACGATTTCCGCATCATCGGACTTTCTCGTGCGCGCCGGATACCTCAACCGCAAGCTCCATTACTGGCTGTCGCTCTGGCTCGCGCTGCCGATGGCACTGATCGCCGTCACCGGCCTGCTGCTGCAGTTCAAGAAATCGCTGCCGTGGGTGCAGCCGCAGGAACAGCGCCGCGAATTGCTGTTGCCGCTGGCGGGGTGGCCGCAGCTACTGCGCGCGGCGAAGACCGATACATCGCTCGGTATCGAAAGCTGGGACGACATCGAGCGCGTCGAACTGCGGCCATCGAAAGGGCTGATCAAGCTCGTCGCCGGCAACGGCCGGGAGGCGCAGTTCGATGCGCACAGCGGCGAACTGCTGCAGGTCGCGACACGGCGCTCCGACACGATCGAGGCGCTGCACGACGGCTCGTATTTCGGCGACGCCGTGAAGTTCGGCTGGTTCGCAACGAGCGCGCTCGGTCTGCTGCTCGCGACGCTCAGCGGTGTCTGGCTGTTCGTCGAACCCTACCTCGCGAAGGCGCGCCGGCGCCGCCGGCTGCTGCGCGACACGGCGCGGGCGGCCTCGGCCTCGGCCTCGGCTCCGGCCGCCTGGCAACCGTCCATTGCCGGCACGGCCGAACATAGCCGCGAGCTATCGCTCTGATCCAGACAATCGATTTCATCTATGGCTCGGCGCTGCTTACCGTGCGGTCACTCCACCGCCACGAGCAGACGCCATGAGCACGAAGACCTTGACCACGGCCGCGGGCCGCCCGATCGCCGACAACCAGAACAGCGAGACTGCGGGTCCGCGCGGTCCGGTCACGCTGCAGGATTTCTGGCTCATCGAGAAACTCGCCCACTTCGATCGCGAACGCATTCCCGAGCGCGTCGTGCATGCCAAGGGCTCGGCCGCCTACGGCGTGCTGCGCATCACCCACGACATCACGCCCTATTCGAAGGCCGATCTGTTCTCGGCGATCGGCAAGGAAACGCCGGTATTCCTGCGCTTCTCCACCGTGGCCGGCGAGCGCGGCGCGGCCGACGCCGAACGCGACGTGCGCGGCTTCGCGCTGAAGTTCTACACCGAACACGGCAACTGGGATCTCGTCGGCAACAACACGCCGGTGTTCTTCGTGCGCGATCCGTTGAAATTCCCGGATTTCATTCACACGCAGAAACGCGACCCGGTCACCAACCTGCGCAACGCGAACGCGGCCTGGGATTTCTGGACACGCCATCCGGAAGCGCTGCATCAGGTCACCATCCTCATGAGCGACCGCGGCCTGCCGCGCAACTACCGCCAGATGCACGGCTTCGGCTCGCACACCTACAGCTTCCTCAACGCCGCGGGCGAGCGCTTCTGGGTCAAGTTCCACTTCAAGTCGCGCCAGGGCATCGCGAACTACACCGATGCGGAAGCGGCAAAGGTCGTCGGCGGCGATCGCGAGAGCGCGCAGCGCGACCTGTTCGACGCGATCGCGCGCGGCGAATTCCCGAGCTGGAACGTGCGCGTGCAGATCATGCCGGAAGCCGACGCGGCGACGTACCGCACCAACCCATTCGACCTGACCAAGGTCTGGCCGCACGCGGACTATCCGCTGATCGACGTCGGCGTGCTCGAACTCAACCGCAATCCGGACAATTACTTCGCCGAGGTCGAGCAGTCCGCGTTCAATCCGGCCAACGTGGTGCCCGGCATCGGCTTCTCGCCGGACCGCATGCTGCAGGGCCGCCTGTTCTCCTACGGCGACACGCAACGCTATCGCCTCGGCGTCAATCACGGCCTGCTGCCGGTGAACAAGCCGCGCTGTCCGTTCCACAGCCCGCATCGCGACGGCGCGATGCGCGTCGACGGCAACGGCGGAAGCGACCCGAACTACGAACCGAACGGCCGCGGTGGCCCGCGCGACAACCCGGCTTTCGCCGAACCGGCGCTGCACGAAGCCTTCGGCGGCAGCATCGCGCGCTACGACCATCGCAACGACGACGAGGACTACTACAGCCAGCCCGGCGCGCTGTATCGCCTGATGACCGACGCACAGCGCGATGCGCTGATCGGCAATCTCGCGCGGCACATGGCCGGCGTCGACGCCGACATCCGGCAGCGCGCGGTAGAGCACTTCCGCAAGGTGGATGCGGAATACGGCGCGAAGCTGGAGGCGGCATTGAAGGGTTGAGGCTTGCAAGGCACACCCGGTAGCGTGTGCTCGCGGCAGCGAGCGCACGATCGAGGTGGTGGGCCGCCCCGGCACGCCGGTCGTGCGGTCGCCGATGGCGGCCACACGCTACTCCTGGGTCGTCGCCGAGACACATCGCCAATCAGGTTCGAGGGAAGGTTGGGTGGGATGGGTTTGTCAGTCGGCTGCGACGACGCGAAACAGCGCTTTTCGCGGCGGGCGGAGAAGACGAAGACCTCTTTGCACAGAGCGCTTGAACCGAGCCCGTCATTCCGGCGACGCTACCGGAATCGCCCGCACAGCCGTCCCGCGCACCTTCATCCTGCAACGACACCGGCCGCGCGACAGTTGGCGAACCCAACCGAAGGAGTGGTGTCATGGTCGTGAATCTTTCCGCCCTGCTGGCGCTGATCGCCGGCATCCTCATCCTGATCAAGCCGCGTCTGCTCAACTACGTCGTGGCGATCTATCTGATCGTGGTCGGCCTGCTCGGTCTGTTCCCGCGCCTCGCCACGTTCTGACCGCCCGCCAGACGATGCCCGAACCCCTGCGCCGCGCCGACTCCGTCGCGCGGCTTCTCACCGAACGCCTCGAGCTGCGCCCGCTGACCCTGGATGACGCCGGCGACTATTGGCCGCTGGTACGCGACCCCGACATTCTTCACTTCGTCGGCGAAAGTCCCTGCGAATCGCTGGCCGCGGCCCGCGAAGTCCTGCAGAAGAAACCGCTGGCCGATTACGCGAAATACGGCTTCGGCCGGCTCGCCGCGATCGAGCGCGCCACGGGCCGCTTCGTCGGCTGGTGCGGCCTCAAGTACGTGCCGGCCATCGACGACGTCGACCTGGGCTATCGTTTCCTGCCCGACTGCTGGGGCAAGGGCTACGCGACCGAAGCCGGCGCGGCGGCACTGCGCTACGGCTTCGACGCACTGGAACTGCCAAGCATCGTAGGGCTCGTCGTGCCGGACAATGCGGCCTCGGCGCGCGTGCTGCAGAAGCTCGGCATGAGCTTCGAAGGTCGTGTCGAACTGCCGCTGCATCCGGGGCCCGTTCACCGCTACGCGATACGACGGACGCCGGCGTAGGCACGTTTCTGCGTGAACCGCGTCACTGCCTGTAACCCCGACGGCCGTGACGCCGGTGAGCCCTGCGCTAGAATCGGGCCTGTTTGCAGGGATCGACCGCATGCCCGAGAAGGAATTTCCGCCGCCGCTCCGCCCTCTGCGAACGCCGCTGCGGCAGCGCGCCTGGCGCGGTGTCGCGCTGACGATGCTGCTGCTCGCGTTCGAAACGTCGGCCGTGTCGGCCGCGAAAATCACGACCACGCTCGGCGGCGTCGACGGCGACCTCAAAATTGCCGCGCTCGCCGGCCTCGATCTCACGCAGTACGCCGACCGCGACGTCAGCGCCGCCCAGGCGCGCCGTCTCTACGAACGCGCGCCCGCGCAGATCGCCACGGCCCTGGAGCCCTACGGCTACTACGAGGCGAACGTCACCGGCGAGCTGAAGGAAACGCCGGAAGGCTGGAACGCGATCCTCACCGTGAAGCCCGGCGAACCCGTCACCGTCGCCGAACTCGATCTGAAACTCGAAGGCCAGGCACGCGAACTGCGCAGCGTGCGCCAGGCGCTGCGCGCGTTCCAGCCCAAGCAGGGCCAGCCCATGAATCACGACGCCTACGAGCGCGGCAAGGCCGCGATCCAGGCGGCGCTGTTCGCCGACGGATTCCTCGATGCGAAACTCGTGACGCATCGCGTCGAAGTCACGCGCAGCACGCACAAGGCCATCGTGCGGCTGGCCTGGGAACCCGGCCAGCGCTATCGCATCGGCAAGACCGACTTCGAAGGCAGCCAGTTCAACGACAACTTCCTGCTGCGCTACGTACCGTGGCAGGAAGGCGATTTCTATACGCAGCAGCAATTGCTGTCGCTGCAGCAGCGGCTCACCGAAGCCGATTATTTTTCCATCGTGGACGTGAATCCCGATATCGAGAACGCGGCCAATGGCGTCGTGCCGATCAAGGTCACACTCGCGCCGGCCAAGCGCAGCATCTACACCGGCGGCCTGTTCATCGGCACCGATACGGGCTTCGGCGTGCGCGGCGGACTCGAGCGGCGCTGGATGAACCGCCGCGGTCACAAGTTCAAGAGTGAAGTCATTCTCGCGCAGCGGCTGACCTCGGCTTCCGCGCTCTACCAGATCCCGCTGCCGGGCACCGACAGCCGCGCGTTCAACTTCGGCGTGAACTACCGCGACGAAGACACCGAGACCACGCGCTCGAAAACCAGCAGCCTGGTCGCGAGCGAAACGCGGCAATGGATGGGCTTCACGCGCACGCTGGGCCTGCACCTGCAGACCGGCGACTTCGAGATCGGCGATCGCAAGCAGGTCGTGTTCCGCGGCAACTCGACCATGCTGTATCCGCAGTTCGCGCTCACGCGCAAGCGCGTCGACGATCCGCTGTTCGTGCGCCGCGGCTATTCGGTCAACCTGCTCGCGCGCGCCGCGGCCGAAGGCGTGCTGTCGGATACGAACTTCGTGCAATTGCGCGGCGACGTGAAGTGGATTCGCCAGCTCAAGCCGCGGCATCGCCTGATCCTGCGCGGCACCGTCGGCGCGAGCTGGGTCGACAACTTCAACCAGCTGCCGCCGGACCTGCGCTTCTTCGCGGGCGGCGACCGCTCGATCCGCGGCTACGGCTACCAGACCATCGGTCCGGAGCTAGAAATCGATCCGGACTTCAAGCCCGTCGTCATCGGCGGCAAGCACCTCGTCACGGCGAGTGCGGAGTACGAGTATTACTTCAAGCCGAAATGGGGCATCGCGACGTTCGTCGATGCCGGCGATGCGTTTTCGGGCACGGAATACAAGCCGAAGATCGGCGCCGGCCTCGGCCTGCGCTGGCGTTCGCCGGTCGGCATGGTGCGCTTCGATCTCGGCGTGCCGCTGCGCGAACCGAAGGAAGGCGTGCAGATCCACCTCGTGATAGGACCCGACCTGTGAAGCGCGCGCTGAAATGGCTGCTCGTCGCCGTCGCGCTGCTGGTCGTCGCGATCGGCATCGTGCTGTTCTGGGCCTTGCGTACCGAATCCGGCCTGCGCTTCGCACTCGACAAAGCCCTTGCCGCGACCGACGGCAAGCTCACGATCGAATCCGCCGAAGGCCGCCTCGCGGGACCGCTGCTGCTGCGCAACGTGCGCTGGCGCGATGCGGGCGTCGATGCGCGGATCGGCCGCATCAACCTCGACATCGCGCCGCTCGCCTTGCTGAGCAACGTCGTTCACCTGGAAAATCTCGAGGTCGCCGACGTCGTCGTCGAGACCACGACGCAGCCGCCGGCGCCGCCGTCGAACGAACCGCTCGTGCTGCAGCCGCCGCTCGACATCGTGCTCGACCGCGTGCTCGTCGAACGCATCCGCGTGAGCCACGACGGCGCCGAAACCTTCGTCGCCGATCGCTTCGCGACCGTCGCGCGCTGGAAGCGCGATTCCACGGTCAGCATCGAAAAGCTCGCGCTGCACGCGCCGCAGGGCGAAGTCACGCTCGACAGCGAATTCACGCCGCTCGCCGAATACCGCGGCAAGGCGGAGGGCCATTTCCGCTGGAACGTCGACGGCACCGACTACGCCGGCACCCTGGCCGCAACCAACGACGGCAACCTGCCGCGCGTGACCGTGCAATTGCAGTTGCCCGTCGCGGTACAGGCCGCCGTCGGCGCCGACGCGTCGAACCGGCCGCTGGCCGAACGCGACTGGCTGTTCACGCTGAAGGCCGAACGATTCGACGCGCAGAAGCTCGTCAAGGATTCGTCGCTGAAGGCACTCGGCTTCGATCTCTCCGGCAAGGTCAACACGAAGAACGGCGAATTCGCCGGCACCGTAGCCGTGGACGACTACGTCGTGCGCCTGGATCCGGCGAAGTACCGGCTCGACGAAGGCAAGCTCGTCATCGAAGCGCTGACCGTCACCTCGCCCGACGTGCCCGGCACGCTGAATCTCAGCGGCGACGTGCCGCTCGCCGACGGTGCACAGGCACAACTCGCGCTGGTCTGGAAGGACGTGCTGCTGCCGGCCGCCCTCGCCGGGCAGGAACTCGCGAGCCGCGGCAACGTCACGCTGAAGGGTTCGCCGAAGCAGTTCGCCCTCGCGGGCGACGTGCAGATCGGCCCGCCGGGCCGGCCCGCCGACATCGCGCTCGCGGTCAACGGCAGCGACGAACGCATCGCGCTCGAACGCGTGCTGCTGCAGCAGCATCGCGACGGCAGGCCCGCGGGTTCGCTGACCGCGACCGGCGACGTGACGTTGAAGCCGGTGCTCGGCTGGAAGCTCGACATCAAGGCCGACAGGCTCGACCCCGGCGCGATCGCGGCCGACTGGCCCGGCGCGCTGAACCTGCAGCTCGCGACCGAAGGCCGCAGCGAGGCCGAGGGCATCACCGCGACGCTGAAGATGCCCAAGCTCGACGGCACCCTGCGCCAACGTCCCGTCACCGGCACGGCCGACCTGCGCATCGCGCCGGGCTACGTCGTCGACGGCACGCTCGCGCTCGCGTCGGGCGAAAGCACGCTGGCCGTGCAGGGCCGCGGCGGCAAGGATGCGACCGATGCGCGCATCGGCTTCACGCTCGCGTCGCTCGGCGATTTCCTGCCGAAAGCCCAGGGCCGCCTGCGCGGTCAGTTCGATGTCAAAGGCAAGTGGCCCGCCCTCGCAGTGAACGGCCGTGTCGACGGCACGAGCCTCGTCGTCGACGGCAATCGCGCGACCTCGTTCGAGCTCAGCACGAACATCGCCGACGTCAGTGCGCCGCGCGGTACGCTGGAACTGCTCGCGACCGGCGTCACCGCGGGCGGCCAGCAATTCGACCGCGTGAGTCTCGACGGCAAGGGCGACCGCGATTCGCACGAACTCACGTTCAACGCGCGCGGCGATACGCTCAGCGCGCAGACGCAGCTGCGCGGCACGCTCAAGGGCGAGGACTGGAGCGGCACGCTGAACCAGCTCACGCTCGCGCTCAAGGATCAGCCGGAGTGGACGCTGGAGCAACCCGCTGCGCTGTCGTACACAGCCCGCGCGATCACGCTCGGCGAGCTCTGTCTTTCCGCAAAGGGACCGCGCATCTGCGTTGCGGGCAACCAGGCCGCCGACGGCAGCGCCGAAGGCCGCTACCGCATCGAACGCCTGCCCCTGGCCATGATCTCGGCTCTCGCCTCGCCCGACGCGACATTCGCGCTGACCGGCGAGATCAACGGCGACGGCAGCGTGCGCCGCAGCGCGCAGGGAGCGCTCGACGGCACCGCGAAGATCGCATCCGCCGAGGGCCGCATCGCGTACCCCGACCGACCGGAGCAGCCGCTGCTCGCCTATACCGGTCTCGCCCTCGACGCGACGTTCGCGCCGCAGTCGCAGCGCATCGTCGTGCAGGGCAAGCTCTCCGACGGCGGCAGCATCGACGGCACCATCGGCATCGCCGGTGCGGAACGCAATCTGTCGGGCCAGATCCAGCTCGGCCTCGGCAGCTTGTCCTTTGTGGAATTGTTTACCGCCGAAGTCGCCAACATCAAGGGCAAGGTCGACGGCCGCCTCGCGTTCGCCGGCACCGTCGCCGCGCCGGTCGTCAGCGGCCAGATCCTCGTCGACGGCTTCGCGACCGAAGTGCCCGAGGCCGGCCTCAAGCTCGCCGACGGCAAGGTGCAGATCGACCTCGACGGTCAGGGCCACGTCGCCGTCGGCGGCGGCATCAGCTCGGGCAAGGGTCGCCTGAAGATCACCGGCACCGGCGGCACGAGCGCCGATGCGCCGCTCGACATCGCGATCGAAGGTCAGGACTTCCTCGCGGCCGACATTCCCGCGGCGCACATCGTCGTCTCGCCGAAACTCACCGTGCGCCGCAACGAACAGGGCCTCACCGCGAGCGGCACAGTCGACATGCCCAAGGCCGACATCGACCTCACCAAGCTGCCCGGCGGCGGCGCCGCCAAGACCTCGCCCGACGTCGTCGTCGTCGACGCCGATGCGGTCGAGAGCAAGGAAGCCCTGCCGATCACCGCCGACATCACCCTGAAGCTCGGCGACGACGTGAAACTCAAGGGCTTCGGCCTCGACGGCAACCTCAACGGCCAGCTCGTCGTCGTCGAACGTCCCGGCAGACAGACCACGGGTCGCGGCGAGATCCGCGTCGGCGGCACCTACAAAGCCTACGGCCAGGACCTGAAGATCCAGACCGGCCGCCTGCTGTTCGCCGGCACCGCGATCGACAATCCGGGCCTCGACCTCAAGGCCGTGCGCGAACTCAAGGACGTCACCGCCGGCCTGCGTGTGCAAGGCACCGCGCAGGTACCCGTGCTCACCGTGTTCTCGGAGCCCGCGCTCGAACAATCCGAGGCGCTGTCCTACCTGATCACCGGCCGGCCGCTGTCCGCGCTCAAGAGCGGCGAGAGCGATCTCGTCGGCGCCGCCGCGCAGGCGCTCGGTTCCGCGACCGGCGACCTGCTCGCGAAAAGCATCGGCGCGCGCCTCGGCGTCGACGCCGCCGTCGCCGACAACACCGCGCTCGGCGGCGCCGCGCTCACGGTCGGAAAATACCTTTCTCCAAAACTGTACCTGAGCTACGGCGTCGGCATCTTCACGCCGGGCGAAGTCATCACCTTGCGCTACAAGCTGTCGCGGCTCTGGGAGCTCGAGGCGCAGAACGCGACGACGGAGAATCGGGCGGGGCTGAATTATCGGCTCGAGAAATAGGCGCGGACGGAATCCGCATACGACGCCGCGCGGGTACGACAGGCACAAACGCGGCACGTGTCTTGTTCCCTTGCGGCGAGTATCCGCTACGATCGGCCGCATCCAGCGAGGATGCCGGGGTTCGAATCATGACGTTCCGCCGCATCGCGTTTTCGATGGACGCCCTGCTCGCCGGCACGACCAGCTTCGCCGGCGATCGCCTATCCAGGCGCCGGAAAAAACCGCGGCCGCGTACGTCCCGACTCTGCGAGCCGCCGAGCACGTGGACGCCGTGACGCGACGCGCGAACGACGACACGTCGCTTCGCCCGGGACCGCCCCGCATCCGTTGAACCGTCTCGCCCCGATCGGTCCAAACCGCCGCACGAATCCGGTCGTCACGGTTTCGCTACATCGAGGAATTCGAACGAAACGCGCAGCTCCCGCAACAATTCGTCAGCGCGCACGGGCACCGCCGATGTCGCAGCGCGCAGGCGCCGGTCCATCGCGCCGCGCGGCTTGACCATCCAGTGCAGAACGCACGATTGCGCATCGTGCGAAATGTCCCGGCCGCCAGCGTTCCATGCTCGGGCTTCACAATACGCGCCGTAGCATCGTCGTGCAGAGCAGCGCACAGGGCTTCGGAATGCAGATCGCCGACCTGAAATGGCAGCGGGAAAACGATCGATGGTTGTTGCTCTGGGGCAACCGCCAGGCCGGTGCGGTCGTTCCCGTGGAAGATGGGCGATGGTGTGCGAAGTGCTACGCCGGCACCTCGTTCCGCGCCGCGTCCTACCACAGCGACCTCGAGCGGGCCAAAACGACATTGGCATCTCCGATCGAAGCGCTCGTGATCAGCTACCTGTCGCCCGCCGCCCTGGAAGCGATCGCTACCCAGGGAGAGCTGGCCGAACACCCCATGATCGCCGCTCACTGGCAGGACGATCCTCATGGCACGTCGGTGCTGCACCTGGGCGAGACCCCGTTTGCCGAAGTGCGGCAAGCACCCGGCCACGCCGCTTTTTCCTGCAACGTGCTCGCCTCGGGCAGCCCGAGCAGAAAACAGTTCTCCAACCAGCTCGACGCGCAGACGTATTCCGAACACGCGGTGGAACGACTCGTGCTGGACATGCTGAACCCCATCGCCCGCGCTGCTCTGCTGTTTGCGCGCATCCGCTAGCGGGCGCCGGAAAATACGCGGTCGCATACTCGCGCTGGCGAGCGCACGTCTCGCCGTCCGATGCGCCAGTTCGCGCGGTCGCCGATGGCGACCACACGCCACGTCTACCCCGCAAATTTCCGCTGACACTCGGCGACGAGGCAACGTCGCCGCACCGCCGTGCCCTGTGACTGACGCACCACGACACGCTACGCTGGCACGACCGAAACCGGACGAACCCCGACAACGCCATGCCGCGCCGCCGCACCGCCCCCCTCGCCATCGTTCCGCATCCGCGCTACGGATCCACGCCGATACGTTCGGGATTCGCGGTTGCCGAAAGCGAACTGCGGCGAGGCTACTGGCGCCTGCGGACCGACACGTTGTTCCCGGAAACGGCATTGCCGGCGGACATCAGCAAGCAGGTCTATGGCGGCTTTCCGCGCAGCTACTACGTCGACGTGCTGCGGAACTGCCGCAACTGCAAACGTCCCTTCATCTTCTTTGCCAAAGAGCAGCGCTACTGGTTCGAGACGCTGCGCTTCTTCGTCGACGCCGATTGCGTGCTGTGCCCGGAATGCCGCCGCGCCTCGCGCGTGCTGCAGCGTCGTCTGCGTCGCTATTCCGACCTGCATGCGAAGTCCTCGCTGGACGATACGGAACTGTGCCGCCTCATCGACGACGCGACCTATCTCGTCGAACGCGAGGTGCTGAAAAATCTCTCGACCGTCGGCGCCGTCAAGAACCGCGCCCGCGAACAGGTTCCCGGCTATCGCGGCCTGTCCGCGCTGATCGCTGCGCTGGACGCCGCGCGCAACGCAAAAAGCGACTGAATGCCAAAGCGCAGAAATCGAATCGGCGAACTCCCTGCCGCGAGCCCCGGCAGACCACGCAGAAGCGGAACCGCCAACCCACGACACGTCGAACACCCACGACCATGACACCCGACCAACTGCACTGGAAATCCGATCTCGCCGGCGTCGACTGGGACGCCCTCTCCCATCTCTACCGCATCGCGCCGCTGGGGGAAAAGAAACCCGACGACCTGCGCGTCTCGTTCGGCAACAGCCGCTACACCTGCCTGGTCTTCGACGGCGATACCCTCGTCGGCGCCGGCCGCGCGCTCGCCGACGGCGTCGACTGCAGCTATCTGTGCGACGTCGCCGTACATCCGGACTACCAGGGCATAGGACTCGGCAAGGCCATCATCCAGTGGCTGCGCGATCAGTCGGCCGGGCACCGCAAGATCATTCTGTATGCGAATCCCGGGAAGGAAGGGTTTTACGCGAAGCTGGGGTTTCGGAGGATGCGGACGGCAATGGCGATATTTGCGAATCAGCAGAGGGCGCTTGAAGGCGGACTGATAGAAAAATGACAGGCTCCCGAAAGTAGCGAGGACTCCGGGGCGTGGCATTCAAAACCGCTGAAATGAGGCGAAAATGAAACGCGCCACTCCCGACGACGCTTATGACGCACTTGTCCAAGCCAAAGAACTCATCGAAAACTTCAAAGCGGGATCGTTCGTTACGGCCGAAATAGTCAACGCCCATATTGATGAGGAAGTCGACATACGTATGACATCCAGCGTCGTACGCATGACCATGTGCTGGATCGTGATCTGTCTCGCGAAGCTAGTCGAGTTCTGGCAACGGTACGGCGCACTAGCTTCAGAAGACGTACGAGCTGACATGAAACGTGTTCTCGCCGTAATCCGCGAACGACGCATTGAGGACTTCAGGAACCAGATCGCAGCGCATATGTTCGACAAGGGCACGTTGAATCCGGTCCCGCAGAACGAGATTACTGATCACCTATGTCGAGTCTGGGGAGGGCAGAATGTCGAACACTTTCTACTCTGGCTCGAAGATCCAGACAAAAAAGACCAGGGCACCGTTTGCGCAGTCCTGCGTCGATTGCGGCGTCATCTCAGGGACTCGTACACGATCGTAGAGCCTGACTACGTCAAAGATGCCGACAGGCTTCTGTTGCCAGCTGATGAAGACGATTAGCCATATCGACCCGATAGCGGAGTCGGCATCAATGGCTCGGCTCAGCATACTTCCGGCCGCAGCAACACAGCGACGGAAGCGTAAGCGGCAGCCCGCGGACGCCGCGCCGTAGATTTGACCAAGACGCGCACCATCGGCTGTGGCACTTCTTGTGCCAACGACAAATGCATGGACCTACAATTTGTGTAGCTGCGTTAGCCTGGACGCCGCTGTCGACGCGCCTGTCGGCTGACCAAGCAAAAAACGGGGTAGCTTCCGACAATCGATGCTCAACGCAAACACCACTTTCTCCCTCACGCGATATTGAATACCTTTGGACGATGTGCCGTACGTCTTGGCCGCGAAGGCGCCGGGCGTTTCCGTCGGTTCGTCGCCATTCGGTGCTTGCAGGAGATACGCTGTGTCGGATCAAGCGCTGTTCGTGACGCTTTTTGCAATCGGGCTGTTGCTCGCGTTCCTGGCGGCACGCAAGCCGCGTCTGAAGATGCCGCCGTCGAAGGCCTTCACCTGCAGACGCTGCAAGACCACCACCCTGCACGATGCGCGCACGGCCAACGCCTGGCGTACCGGCAAGACGGCGTTCTTCTGCCGATCGTGCCATGCGGCATGGTTGCAGGATCGCCCATCGCAAGCGCGGGACTCCGCCCAGCTGCGAGAGACGGATGCCGGAGGCTCCGGTTGCCTTGGCGCCGTGGCAGTGTGCGCGCTGCTACCGCTGGGAGGATGGCTGATCTGGGTCTATGCCTGAAAGACGTACGCACTGCATCGGCAACCCCGAGAACTGTTTGATCTTCTGCATCGGGATCTCAGTCTTGATGCTCTAAATACCCTTGATGCGATTCGGGTGCTCGACCTGGAAGCGGCGGTTAGGCATCGAGGTCAGCGACGGCCACGGCGTCGCACGGCAGGAAATCGCCGCCGATCGCGTCCAGGTCATCGAACGACGACGGTCCGCTGCGGCGCTCTACTTTCGCCAGTTCCAGTAGCGGCGCATGAGCGGCTGGGCCGTCAATCCATGCACGACGATGGAGGTGACCACGGTCCACAGGGTCAGCGATATCAACGTATCGGCGACATGACCGCTGACGCCGTGCCGCAGGGCCAACAGCAGATAGAAGACGGATCCGATACCGCGAATGCCGAACCATCCGATGAGCAGGCGTTGCGGCGGATTGAGATGTTCGCCGACGGTGGCGGCCATCACCGAGAGCGGCCTGAAGACGACCAGAACCAGCGGAATGAACCACCAGGTTTCGACGGGCAGTTCCGCATTGGCCAGCATGGCGCCGACGACCAGAACCAGGGCCAGTTCGGCCAGCTTCTCCAGCTGTTCGTTGAAGCTCTGGACGGAGTCGTGCATCGTGGCGCTCGCATGCTCCGGATGCGTCGCCATCGTCTGATAGGAATGTCCTTCGACGTCATCGGCGGAGCGCAGGGACGGCGTGTCCTGCTGCGGCTGTTCGCGCACGCGCTGCAGCGCGAGGCCGGCTGCGAATACCGACAGGAATCCTGACGCCAGGCTCAGCTGCGCGATGCCGTAGGCCATGCCCACCAGGCCCAGCGCAAGGAACTCGTCCAGGCCGACGGCTTCGCCGTGACGCGTGCGCAGATAGACGACGAGGCGCCCGACGCCCGCTCCGAGAATGCCGCCGATGGCCGCGCCGCCGATGGTGGCCCAGAGCAGATCCACGCTGAGCCAACGCAGGAAATTCGGGCCGACCTCGTGCAGGCCCAGCAATCCCAGGCCGAGCATCACGAAGGGGAATGCGGCACCGTCATTGAGCCCACCCTCACCGGCGAGGCTGAAACCGACGCGATCGGGGCGCGGCCCCGCATCGGACTGCACGCCCGAAGCCAGCACCGGATCGGTGGGCGCGATGATCGCGCCCAGCAGCACGGCGGCGCCCAGCGGCAGATCGAGCAGCCAGACGCCCGCCACCGCCACCAACGCGACCATCGTCGCCATCGAAACGAACGCCAGCCGCAGCGGAAGCCGCCAGCGCCGGTCGCGCAGCGGCACGCCGAGCTGAAGGCCGACGGCAAACAACGAAATCAGCAGCGCGACTTCCGCTATCCGTTCCAGCACGACCGTATTGAGCAGCGGATCCGGATCCAGCACATCGGCGACTTGCGGCCCCAGCAGGCAGCCCAGCGCGAGATAGACCATGGCGCTGCTCAACGGCAGCCGGCCGAGCAGCTTGCTCGCGAATACCATCGTCAGCAGCAGCATGCCGACGAACAGCGACCACTCGGCTACCGACATCGTCGCTGCCCCGGCACTGCAATCCCATCCGCGTCATTCCGCCGCCACGGCCCGCAGATCGCGTGACCGCGTGCGCGCGGCGCGGGGTCTCTCGGCTCGGCTCTTGCTGTGGCGTTCTTCTCCATGGCGTCATCTCCGGCGGACCGGCGGTCGCGCGCCTAGCCGACGATGCGCCGATACAGTGCATTCGCTGCGTGATAGCAATCGCAGCAACGCGCTTCGAGCCCGCGGCGGTCGAGGATGGCGATTTCGCCGCGGCTGTAGTGGATAAGTCCACTTTTCTGCAGCCCCCCCGCCGCCTCAGTGATGCCGACGCGGCGTACGCCGAGCAGATACGCGAGCAGCTCGTGCGTGGCGTGGAACGGGCCGAGCGACGAATGATCGTGAGCGACCAACAGCCAGCGGGACAGCCGGGCCTCGACCACGTGGTAGCGCGCACACGCCGCGGTCAGCGCGATCTGCTGCATCTTCACGCAGGCGTAGCGATCGAGCTTTCGCCGCAACGCGGGACTCTGTTCCAGCTGGCGACGGAACTGTGCCGCACCGACCTTCAGCGCGACGCCGCCGCCGATGACCCGGTGCGCCAACGGCGACGCGGAAACGCCCAGCAGTACCGCCGTTCCGATCATGCCCTCGTTGCCGACCATGGCCACTTCCAGGCCGGCATGCACTCCCACGGGCGCGATCAGCGCGACGAAACCGGCGATCGGAAAATAGACATGGCGCACGCGCTTTCCGGCCTGATGGAGCACGTCGTCGGCGATCAGCTCGACGGTGTCGCCGACGCGCACGATGAGCCGACGATCGGCATCGGGAAGCGCGGACAGGAGCCGGTTGGCGACCGCCCGGGCATTCATGCCCGGCCAGCCCGTGCGGCGTGCATCCGAGTCGCGCACGGCGTCGAGGCGCGGCCCGACGCGAGCCCTGGTCACGATCCGGCGACGCCGCCGAACCCGACGCGCACGCGCGATGCACGGCGCCGCAGGATGTCAGCCACGAACCGCTTCCGGAAGCAGGCGATCGAATTCGTCCTTGACGACCCGATAGCATTCGCAGGCACGCGCCTCGAGACGCTGCCGGTCCAGTACCACGATGTGGCCGCGGCTGTAGCTGATCAGGCCGGCGGACTGCAGTTTCCCTGCGGCTTCGGTGACGCCTTCGCGCCGCACGCCCAGCATGTTGGCGATGAGTTCCTGCGTCATCGTCAGCTGGTTCGTCGGCAGGCGGTCCAGGCTCAACAGCAGCCAGCGGCAGAGCTGCTGGTCGACGCTGTGGTGGCGGTTGCAGACGGCCGTCTGCGCCATCTGGGTCAGCAGCGCCTGCGTATAGCGCAGCAGCAGTTGCTGCAGCACGGCGGCGCGACTGAATTCTTCCTTGATGTACTGGCCTTTCAGGCGGTAGCCCTGGCCGGCACTTTGTATGACGGCACGGCTGGGCGTGGTTTCGCCGCCCATGAACAGGGAGACGCCGACCAGGCCCTCGTTGCCGACGATGGCGATTTCCGCCGACGCGCCGTCCTTCATCACGTACAACAACGAAACGATGGAACTTGTCGGAAAATATACATGCCGCAGTCGCCGGCCCGATTCGTACAACACGGCGCCCAGCGGCATGTCGACGGGCTCGAGTCGCGGCTCGATGCGCAGCCACTCGTCGGCAGGCAGAGCGCGGAGGATGTGGTTCGTTCGTGCAGGAGGAATAGCTGACACACACGCCTCGACGCGCAGGGACAGGGGGCGAAACCATCGTGCATCCTTGCGATCGGATCCGCAAAGCGCAGTGACGAGAGCCCATCGCCGCATTGCATCCGCCGCTGAGATCGGCGCACCGCGCACGTCGTCGCGGCGCCTCGCACCTTCGGCGGAAAAAAAGCGACCCATCCCTGGATCGCTCCCATCCGGATGTCTTTCAGCATCCGGCCGGCGATTGACTCTAGATGAATCACGCACCCGCCTATGTACGTTAGCGCACATTGGTGCACCGCGTGCGCGACCGATTGCGGCCATCTGCTCCGCTCCTCAGAGAGTCCTTCGGTGAAGCCCGGCGCCGGCGAGCCGGCGACCGTATCGCGCGGCGAACCCGCGCGGCTCGTGACGATTCAGGCACGCGGCGTTCCGTGCCGGCGTTCGCCGGAGCGCCGCAGCAAGGCCGTCCCTGCGGCGGCCAGCACGGCCGGACCCGCGGGCGAGCGCGCCAGTCGGGCTGCTGCGCTCGTCAGCCACGCGGCGAAGCCGGACCAGCGTGCCGGCGATATCGCCACGAAGGCCATGCCGCCGAGCACGCCGCCCACGACCAGCGCGCGCAGACTCGGCGCGCCGCGCAGCACGGCATCGTCCGGTCGGCGTTCCGCATCGATGCGCGGCACGATCAGCGCCGCAAGGCGCGCGCGAAAATCACGCCCGCGATGAAGGCCACGCCGAATACCGCATACGGGCGCAGATGCGCCTGCCGACCGGCCGCCTCGCCCAGGTCCTTCGCGCGCTGCAGCAGACGCGTGCCGAGATCATTCATCGTCTGATCCGCGCGTTCGGCGCTGTCGGCGATGGCTTCGGCGCCGTTGCCGAGACTCGCACCCGCCGCAGCCACGACGCGCTCGACGCGCCCGGCACCATCCGCAATCTTCGATTTGACGTCGTTCGTTTTCATCGGTGTTCCTCGGTTACCCGTGCCCCGCTAGTACGGGGCACGGTATGCACAGCGTGGAAGAGTGGAGTCTGCAACGATCAGCCGACCTTGAGTCCTTGCGCGTCGACCTTCAGCACGCCGCGGATGTCCCGCGTCACGCGAACTGCCAGTTCGCGTTCCGCCGCGCTGTCGACCACGCCCTGCAGCGACACGGTTCCGTTGAGCGTCGTCACCGTGATGGCGAAGCCGTTGACGCCGCGCGTGAACACCAGCGACGACTTCACTTTCGACGTGATCCACGAATCCGTCATCGGCCCGTTCGGCGACGTGCCGGAGCGCGGCTCCGCCGGCGTCCCGGTCTTGCCGTTCAACGCGATCTGGTTGTCCACGCTGGTGACGCCGGCGGTATCCCGCGCGATGCGCACGGCCAGATTGCGCTCGGCGTCGCTGCCCGCGGTGCCGCTCAGGCGCACCCGGCCGTTGTCGCTGGCGACATGGATGTCGAGACCGTCCGTGCGCGAATTCCACAGCATCTTGTATTTGATCGATGCGTCGATCGTCGCGTCGTCGATGGTGTCGCCAAAACGGCGCGTCGTTCCGGCGCTCGTTGTGCGGATGTAGCCCGCGTCAACGACGATGTCGTTGTCGACTTCCGTGATGCCGTCGACGCGCCTGGCGATGTGACCGGCCAGATCCTTTGCCACCTCATCTTCCACGTTGCCGCCGATGCTGGCCCTGGTGCCGTTGACGGAAACGGTGAATGCATAGTCTCTCAAGTGCCGGTTCATGCTGAAGCTGGTGAGGATCTGCGCCTCGTGACGCGCATCGGCGATGCGCTCGCTCATCGTCTCGCGCACCGCCGGCTCGACGGCCATGGCAGGAGCGACGATGCACAGGCCCAACGCGATGGCGCAGGACAAGGTCAGACTCGGAATAGCGTTCATGTATTTCTCCAGTGAAACGATGGGCACGCGTGGCCGAACGGCCGGAATTGCCGATCGGCAGCGAATAGCAATCGATGAGGCGTCGTTGTCGCGACCGAAAGTCATCGGACGATCGTCGTGGCCGAATTTTTTTTTCGCACGGCGCAGCGAATCACTCGCACCGTACCATCGAAAATTTCGTACGGCGCCATTCGGGAAAAGACGGATCCGTCGGGAATCGACACCGACGGCACCGCTCTGCCATCGGCGATCGGAAACGTATCTCGCGCCGGCGGGTGAATCGCAGGATTCCCCGCGTTTCGGCGGCATTTTGCGATTGCGCACCGATCAGCATGGGGCAACGCCAGCCCCTTCACCGTGCGGAAGCGCACATAGCCTCCGATGAATCAGCGAATCCAACGGAAGAGCCTGCATGATGTCGTTGCACGATCTGCGCAGTTTTCGCATTTCCACGAAATCGGCGAAGTCGCCGTCGATCCATCGCGACTTCGGCATAAAGAATCGCCCGCGTTGTATCGGAAGGTTTTTCTCGCCATCCATCGTTTCACGGCCGATTTAATTTTTGACGATTCGACGCAGCGTCTTCGGCAAGGACTACTATCTCCCGCCAGCCTTCGTCGCCGTGGCCACTCTGCGTGGACAGTCCCGACAGTCATCGATTCAGCGCCGCCCTGGCATCTCGTGCGGAAGGCGGCGCATCGGCAGCGGAACTGGCCGAAATGGCCGTGGCGATGTGGCGCGGCGTCGATGCGGCGCTGGCGCCCATCATCGGTCGGCGCGGCGTCAGTGCGCTGTTCCACCGCAGTCTCAATCTGGCCGCGCAGCGGCATGCGTGGCTCGCCGAGGTGTCCGCGAACACGCAGGAGTCGCCGGATCTCGCCGGCCTCGGCAGCGCACTCGCCCGGCAGACGCGGCGCGACGCCGCTGCCGCCGCCAGCGCGCTGTTCGAGGCATTCCACGGGCTTCTCGCAAGCCTGATCGGACCGTCGCTCACCGGGCGCCTGCTGCGTACCTCGTGGGTTCATTTTTCCACTGAACCACCTGTGCAGGACACGCCGGCATGAACCCAAAAGTCGCGATTCGCCGATTGGCCACCGGAGTGCCCGGACTCGACGAGGTACTCGGCGGCGGATTGCCGGAGTTTTCGTTCAACCTCATCGCCGGACCGGCCGGCTGCGGCAAGACGACGCTGGCGCACCAGCTGATGTTCGCGCTGGCCAGCCGGCAGCGTCCGGCGCTCTATCTGACACTGCACGGAGAACCGCTGCTGAAGATGCTGCGCTACCAGCAGCAGTTCTCGTTTTTCGACACCGAGTCCGTCAACCACTCGGTGTTTTTCCTCGACGTGGCCGACGATACGCTCGAAGGCAATCTGGACAAGGTGCTCGCGCGTATCGTCGCCGACGTCGAGAAGCACGGACCGGCCTTCCTGTTCGTGGATTCGTTCCGCTCGGCCGTATTGACGGCCGCGAGCAGCGGCAACGCGCGCGGGACGCTGCAGCACTTCATCCAGCGGCTCGGCATGTTGATGACGAGCTGGCAGGCAACGACGTTCCTGATCGGCGAATACGCCGGCGACGACGATACTCATCCGGTTCTCACCGTTGCCGACGGCCTGATCTGGCTGCACCAGAGCATCCAGCGCAATTCGATGGTCAGGAAAATGCAAATCGTGAAGATGCGCGGACAGTCCACGTTGTCCGGATTGCACACCTTCCGCATCGACCAGGCCGGTCTCACGATATTCGCGCCGGTACAGCCCACGCATGCACTGCCCTGGGAAGCGCCGGCGGCGAAGCGCGCGCGCGTCCTGATGGGCGTACCGCTGCTGGACGACATGATGGGCGGCGGGCTGCCACGCGGTTATTCGCTCCTGGTCGCCGGACCGTCCGGGGCGGGCAAGAGCATCCTCGCGGAGGCATTCCTGATCGAAGGGGCGCGCAGCGGCGAGAACGGCGTCATCGCCGTTTTCGAGCAGCACGCGACACGCCTGCGCAACGCGGCACTGGAAACGCTGATCGAGGAAGGCCGCGTCGAACTGGTGGAGAGTCGCGCGACCGACCTGTCCATCAACGAAGTCATCCTGCTCCTCATCGGCGCGATCCGGCGGCTCAATGCCACACGCGTCGTCATCGATTCCCTGTCCGGATTCGAGCTGGCACTGGCGCCGACGTTCCGCGACGACTTCCGCGAATCCCTGGCGCGCCTGGTCGACGCCCTGTCCGCCATCGGCGTCTCGACGCTCATGATCTCGGAGCTCGAAGACCGCTACACCGATCTGCGTTTCAGTCCGCACGGCACCGCCTTTCTCACCGATGCGATCATTGTTCAGCGCTACGTCGAACTCGACAGCCGCCTGCGGCGCGTCATGGCCGTCGCAAAAGTCAGGGGCAGCCCGCATTCGGATGAGCTGCGCCTGTTTTCCATCGACGATGCCGGCATTCACATCGGCGTCGCGCTGTCGAATCACGACGGATTGCTGGGCGGCAGGTCCGCACGGCAACAGGGTGCGCAGAACTCCGCTGACGGCAGCACCGTCGCGACCGCGATCAGGGGCTTCAGTCCGTCGCCATGACCCTGTCGCCCCCCGCAAACGATGGTTCGACCGGCGACGCGCTGCGGCGCCTGACCGAGATACGAATGCTGACCGAGCGCACGCGCGCACGGCTCAAACGGCTGCAGCACGAGCTGATACAGACCGAGTCGGCGCTCGGGAACTATCGTTCCGCGCCGCCGCTGGAATCCAACGCCTGGCTGGTCGAAGCCAACAATCAACTGGTCGTCTGCGCGTTGCTGGCCCGCGCCGAAGCGGAGAGCGCGACGAGCGCCCTGCAGGATGCGTCGCACACCGCCGGTCACGATGCGCTGACCGGTTTGCCCAATCGCACGTTGCTGATGGATCGCCTCGCGCACGCCGTCGCTCTGGCAAAACGGCAGGCCATCGGAAGCACAGTCTTCGGAATCGATACACCACAAA
>CAMLSI010000015.1 GCA_946482585.1 uncultured Lysobacteraceae bacterium | reverse complement strand
CATCGATACGCCGGTCTTGTGCACGCCGCGCGTCGTCATGCACTGATGCGCGGCCTCGATGACGACGCCGACGCCGCGCGGCTTGAGCACGTCTTCGATGCAATGCGCGATCTGCGCCGTCATCTTCTCCTGCACCTGGAAGCGGCGCGCGAAACCTTCGACGACACGCGCGAGCTTCGAGATGCCGACGACCTTGTCGGTCGGCAGATAGCCGACGTGCGCGCGGCCGATGATCGGCGCCATGTGGTGCTCGCAGTGCGACTCGAATTCGATGTCGCGCAGCACGATGAGTTCGTCGTAGCCCGCGACTTCCTCGAAGGTGCGGCGCAAGTATTCGGCGGGATCTTCGCCGTAGCCGGAAAACCAGTCGCGATAGGCATCGACGACACGGCGCGGCGTGTCGATGAGGCCTTCGCGCTGCGGGTCGTCGCCGGCCCAGCGCAGCAGCGTGCGCACGGCTGCCTCGGCTTCGGCGCGATCGACGGGCTTGGAGGATTCGTCAGTCATGAGAGGATCCGCAACGGCAACGGAATCGCGATTGTAGGCCGGATCGCGTCGCGCGCGGCTCAGCTCAGGCGGCGCATTTCGAAATCGCGCGTCAGTTCGCGCATCGCGTCGATGACGGCGTCGCCGTTGGCCGGCTTGCCGCCCATGGCCATCCGCGCGCGCAAGGCCATCGTCAGCGCGCGCAGCGGCTGTGCATTCGCCTGCTTGGCGCCGGAAAACGTTTTGCGGCCGAGTTCGGAATTGAAGCGATGCAGCTCGAAGAAGAAGCGTTCCTGGCCGTCGGTCAGGAATCCGAACACCGGCAAGGCCGAGGCGGCGTCGCTGGTTTCGCGGTGACAACGCATCTCGCGCTCCTGGCACAGCCGCATGCCGGTTTCGACGAAGCGCGCGAACGGCTCGGCGACGTTTGCCGTATCCAGGTCGGCGGCGATCAGCGCGAGCTCGAGCGCATGCTGCAGAGCCGGGTCGTCGCGCCAGCCCGGCGCGTGCTTGTCGAGCTTGGTGTCGAGCTTCGACGCGAGCGCGCCGCCGCCCTGCACGAGGTCGACCGAGTTGTACTCCCAATCCTGGGCCGGCGGTCGCGCGTCGAACGTCGAGCCTGCGATCGTGAGCTCGAGCCCGATATAGAACGCGGCGTCGCGCGCGCGGTCGAAGCCGACCAGATCGAGAATGCGGAAACCTTCCTCGATGCTCGCGCGTTCGTTGCTGCCGACGCCGGCGCTGTAGACCGCCGCTTCGCGCTGCCGCAGGTCGTGGCATGCGGCGAACAGTCCGAGCAGCAGCCAATCGTCGAGGCTCAGCGCGTGCACGCCGGCCTGCTGCAGGAGTCGTGCGATGCGGCTGTCGAAAATTTCCAGAATGTGGTGTTCGTTGTGATAGGCGTGGAAATCGTCGCCCCAGCTGCCGTGACGCACGGCGAGGCGTGCGTAGGCGAGTTCGACCGCGGCCTCGGCCCGATCGACGCGTTCCCCGTCGCGCCCGGACGTGATCGGCGCAAGCGTGCGGCGACGTTGCGCGAGCGCGGCGCTCAGCCCGGGCGCGAGCGAAGCCAGCAGGCGCCGCGCCTGGGCCACGTCCGGAACGGAGCGTTCGGCAGCGTCTTCGGCAAACTCGCGTGGGAACGGCAGTATCACGTGCGGCCAGGCCCTCCACCAGGCGGACTGCAGTATATGTCAGTGCCGTGTCGACGCCAGTCGCCGGTGCGGCCGGCACGGCATCCGGCGCCAGTCGCGCTCACAGCCAGCCGCGTTGCGCCAGCGATACCGGCGCATCCGCGCCGACGACGAAATGGTCGAGCACGCGCACGCCGACGAGGCCCAGCGCTTCGCGCAGTTCGGTCGTGATCGCGCGATCGGACTCGCTGGGCTCGGCCACGCCCGACGGATGATTGTGCGCAAAGATCACCGCCGCCGCGTTGTGGCGCAGGCACGCGCGGACGACCTCGCGCGGATGCACGGCCGTGCCGTCGATCGTGCCGCGGAACATTTCCTCGAACGCGATCACGCGGTGCCGGTTGTCGAGAAACACGACGGCGAAGACTTCGTACGGATAGTCGCTCATGCGCGCGCGCAGGAACGCGGCCGAATCCAGTGGCGTGCGCAAGGTGTCGTTGCGCCTGAGCTCCTGGCCGACGCAGCGTCGCGCGACTTCGAGTACTGCCTGCAGGCGGCACGACTTGGCGGCTCCCAGCCCGCACAGCCTCGGCAGCGGTTCGGAGCGTATGAACAATGCGCGCAGACCGCCCGCATCGGCGAGCAGCCGCCGGCCGAGATCGACCGCGGTCTGCCCGCGGCTGCCGCAGCCGAGAAAGATCGCGAGCAGTTCCGCGTCGGACAGCGCTGATGCGCCCTGCGCGAGCAGCTTCTCGCGCGGGCGTTCCTCGACAGGCCAATGACTGATGTTCATGAGTTCCTCGCCGGCTATCCATGCCCAGGCCCAGACTAGCCGGTCGGTGACACGGTTCGCGCGCGTCCGGAGCGGGCTTTCCCGTAAGCTATCTACGGATAAACCGGTGGGAAATTTCCGATGGCGTCGACAGAGTTGGCCGGCAGGCGGGTGCTGCTGGGCGTGACAGGCGGTATTGCCGCGTACAAGGCGGCCGAGCTGGTGCGGCGCCTCGGCGATGCAGGCGCGCAGGTGCGCGTCGTGATGACCGAGAACGCGGCGCGGTTCGTTACCCCGTTGACGTTCCAGGCGCTGTCCGGTCATCCCGTCCGACTGAGTCTCTGGGACGAGAACGCCGAAGCCGCGATGGGGCACATCGAGCTCGCTCGCTGGGCCGAGGACGTCCTGATTGCGCCGGCCAGCGCCGATTTTCTCGCCAGACTCGCGCACGGGTTCGCCGCCGACCTGCTGACGACGCTCTGCCTCGCGAGCGCCGCGCCGGTCTATGTCGCGCCCGCGATGAACCAGCAGATGTGGGCCAATGCCGCGACGCAGGCGAATCTCGCGCTGCTGCGTTCGCGCGGCATCGGCGTGTTCGGGCCCGCAGCCGGCTCGCAGGCGTGCGGCGAAATCGGTGCCGGGCGCCTGCTCGAACCCGGTGAACTCGTCGAAGCGCTCGCGCAGGCGAAACGTCCGCGCGTCCTGTCCGGCCGCCGCGTGCTGATCAGCGCCGGCCCGACCTACGAAGACATCGATCCGGTCCGCTTTCTCGGCAATCGCAGTTCCGGCCGCATGGGTTTTGCAGTAGCGGCGGCGGCGGCGGAGGCCGGCGCCGACGTCACGCTCGTGGCCGGCCCCGTGCACCTCGCGACGCCGGTTGGTGTGCGGCGCATCGACGTACGCAGCGCGCGCCAGATGCATGCGGCGGTGATGGAGGCAGCGGCGACGGCGGACGTCTATGTCGCCGCGGCGGCCGTCGGCGATTTCCGGCCGCAGGAAATCGCCGCTCACAAGATCAAGAAACGCGGCGACGGCGGCATGACGCTGGAACTGACGCAGAACCCGGACATTCTCGCCGAGGTCGCCGCGCTGCCGCGGCGGCCGCTGCTCGTCGGTTTCGCGGCGGAAACCGAACACCTCGAAGCCAATGCCCGCGCGAAGCTCGAACGCAAGCGTCTCGACCTGGTCGCGGCGAACCAGGTCGGTGGCGGACTGGGTTTCGAAGCGGACGACAATTGCCTGACCCTGATCGCGCCCGAGGGCATGACGCATCTGCCGACGGCGTCCAAGCGCGAACTGGCGCGCCAGCTCGTCGACATCATTGCGCAGCGCCTGGTTCGGCACGACGCCGGGGCTGCTCGCGCATGATCGACGTCGACCTGAAGATTCTCGATCCGCGCGTCGGCGCGGAGATTCCGCTGCCGGCCTATGCGACACCGGGGTCGGCCGGACTCGATCTGCGCGCCGCGCTGATGCAGCCGCTCGTGCTGGGGCCGGGAAAGTCGGAACTCGTGCCGACCGGCTTCGCGATCCATATGAGAGACCGCAACTACTGCGCGGTGATCCTGCCGCGCTCCGGTCTGGGCCATCGCCACGGCATCGTGCTCGGCAATCTGGTCGGCCTGATCGACTCGGACTATCAGGGACCGCTCATGGTCTCGTGCTGGAACCGGTCGGATGAGGCCTTTACCATCGCGCCGGGGGATCGCATCGCCCAGCTCGTTTTCATTCCCGTCGCCCATGCCGCCTTCCGCGTCGTCGACGCGTTCGAGCCGACCGAGCGCGGCGAAGGCGGTTTCGGTTCCTCGGGCATATCCTGATCGGCGCACGGAGTTCAGCGGATGAAGAAGATGCGGGGCGATGCGGCACGCAATGCGGCGAGCGACGCGGGAGACGCGCCGGCGAAGCGCCGTATGGCGATGCCGGCACTCGACTGGCGCCGACTGTTGCCGATCTCGGCCGCGACCCTGCTGGCGGCGGCGGCGATATTCTTCGGGTGGCAGGTGCTGCAGGTCTGGCGCGAGCAATCCGCGCTGGACCAGCTCGCGGCGCAGCGGCAGGCCCAGGCGCAGAGCCTCGCGGAAATCATCCGCGGCATGCGCGAGCGGATTTCCGCGACGCTGCACTCGCCGGTGGTGCTGCAGTCGCTGCAGACCGGCGACCCGGCACAGCGCGAGGCCGCGATCGCGGCCCTGCGCGCCGCGCTGCCTGAAGTCGTCGAGGCGTATTTCTTCAGCGCCGAACTCAAGGAAGTGCTGGGTTCCGACCTGCGCACCTTCGGTTACGCAAAAGCCGCGCAACTGATCCAGGCGCAAAGCGGTTCCGCCGATGCGCAGTCGGTCGTCATCGGCAAGAACGGCCGCATGATCACGTTTGCCGAGACGGTGAAGGCCGGTACGCAGGATGTCGCCGTCGCCTGGGTCGCCGTTCCGATGCAGCCCGTGTTCGACGCGTTCGCCACCTCGGGCATCGGCGACGGTCGCCTCGAGCTGCGCCAGGGTACCGGCAACCCGAACGATCTCGTGCTGTTCGGTGTCGGTTCGGGCGGCGCGGCCGGGCCTGTCCCCGACCTCGGCCTGCCGGTCGCCGGTACCGCCTTCCGCGTCGCCCAGCTGCCGCCGCAGCTGTTCGTGCTCGTTTCGGACAACCCCTGGCTGCCGCTAGTCCTCGCCGTGGTATGCGGCATCGCGGCATTCGTGGCGCTGTGGCTGCGCAAGATCGGCTGGCACGAGGGCATGTCGAGACTCCGCGGCAGGCTCGTCAAAAGCGGCGCCGCGGAACCCGAAATCACCATGGCCGAAGTGCTCCAGGCCGAGGCGCGTCCGGTACGCACGCCGCGCGCACCGGCTGCCGCTGCCAAAAACCTCGCGCCGTCGCCGCCGCCGCCGGCATCCCGGCTGCCGCTGGATCGCAGCATCTTCCGCGCGTACGACGTCCGCGGCGTCGTCGGCAAGACGCTCGATCGCGATATCGCGCGCCAGCTCGGCTGCGCGATCGGCAGCGAAGGCGTCGAGCGCGGCCTGTTCGAGATCGTCGTCGGACGTGACGGCCGCCTGTCGGGTCCGGACCTGACAACCGGCCTCATCGAAGGCCTGCGCCAGGCCGGCATGAACGTGATCGACATCGGTCAGGTGCCGACGCCGCTGGTCTATTACGCGACCTATCACCTCAACACCGGCTCGGGCATCTCGGTCACCGGCAGCCACAATCCGCCGGACTACAACGGCTTCAAGATCGTACTCGGCGGCGAGACCCTGGCCGAGCAGGCCATCCAGTCGCTGTATGCGCGCATCGCCGAGAACCGTTTCACCAGCGGCAACGGCACGCTGCAGAGCATGGACGTGAAGGCCGACTACATCGACCGCGTCGTCAGCGACGTCCAGGTCGATGGACGCCTGCGCGTCGTCGTCGATTGCGGCAACGGCGTGCCCGGGCTGATCGCGCCGGCCGTGCTCGAAGGCATCGGCTGCGAGGTCATGCCGCTGTACTGCGACGTCGACGGTGAATTTCCGAATCACCATCCGGACCCGTCGGACCTGCGTAATCTGCGCGACCTGATCCTGACCGTGAAGCAGGTCGGCGCGGATCTCGGCCTCGCCTTCGACGGCGACGGCGATCGTCTCGGCGTCGTGACCAAGACGGGCGAGGTGATCTTCCCCGACCGCCTGCTGATGCTGTTCGCGAAGGACGTGCTCGTGCGCAATCCCGGCGCGACGATCATCTACGACGTCAAATGCACGGGCAAGCTGCAGCCGGAGATCCTAAAGCACGGCGGCAGTCCGATCATGTGGAAAACCGGGCATTCGCTGATAAAGGCAAAAATGCGCGAGACCGAGGCCGAGCTCGCCGGCGAAATGAGCGGCCACTTCTTCTTCAAGGAACGCTGGTACGGTTTCGACGACGGCATCTACGCCGCCGCGCGCCTGCTCGAGATCCTCGCCGGCGACATGGAAGGCCGCGAGCCCCAGCAGATCTTCGACAGCCTCGCGAAAGGCACGAGCACGCCCGAGCTCAAGGTCGAGATGCACGAAGGCGAACACTATCGCTTCGTCGAACGTTTCCGCGAGCGCGCGAGCTTCGAGGGCGCGCGCGTCACGACGATCGACGGCGTGCGCGCCGACTGGCCGGACGGCTGGGGTCTCGTGCGCGCGTCGAACACGACGCCGGTCCTCGTCTTGCGCTTCGACGCCGACAACGAGCAGGGGCTGTCGCGCATCCAGGACGTATTCCGCCGCCAGCTGCTCGCGCTCGATCCGAATCTGAAACTGCCGTTCTGAGAATGACGCTGGCGATGCCGGCAGCGGCTCGGGCCGAGTGAATCGCATGCGGTGGGTGGCCCGCCGCATGCGTCCGATATCGCGCGCTATGGAAAGCAGCGTCAGCGCGACGGTTCGAAGCCGTCGGCGAATAGATGCTCGTCGAGGTCGATGAGGAAGACGTCGGTGAATGCGCCGTTGCCGTCGGCCGGATCGAGATCGGTCCGCGTCGAATTGAACACGACGTAACGCCCGTCGGCCGACAGCCGTGGCGCTTCGGTTGCGCCGGGCGCTGTCGGCGCGGCGTACCAGGTCAGCGCGCGGTAGCTGTCGTCCGCATCGTCAAACAGGAACAGCTTGGCGCGTCCGCGATCGTCGAATGCGCTCATGCCGCTGTCGGCCGTTGCGTTGACGAAGACGACGCGCAGGCCGTCGGTCGACAGGAACGGCCAGTCGCCCGTTTTTTCCGCATCGCCGGGGATGGCCAGGACGCGTGTCGTGGAGGCGGTGCGGTCCCGCAGATAGACGCGAATGCGTGCCGGCGTCGTGTCTGCAGCCAGGTTGGTCGCGTCGCTCGTGAACACGATGCGCTCGCCGTCGTCGGACACGCCGTACGGAAACCCGCTCGCGTTGCCCTCGCTGCCGTCGGAAGCCACGCTCGCACGACGGGTCGTCGCGGTGTCGCGGTCGTGGACGAATGCGTCGTACTTGTTGTTCGTATCGTCGGCAACGAGATTCGGCGCGGCACTCGCGTACACGACGAAGCGTCCCGACTCGGAAACGCGCACGCTCTGCGTGCGCCCGTTGGGCGGATTCGCCGCGGGCTCGCCGGCGTCGTTGCGACTGATGAGCATCGTCGTCGTCGACGACATGTCGCGTACATAGGCGTGACAGCCCGCGAGCGGGGTTGCAGTCAGGTCGGTCGCGCACGAAGCGAAGGCGACAATGCGTCCGTCCGCGGAAACATGCGGGGAACTGCTCGCCTTGTCGGCGCGCGCACCACTGGCAGCGACGCTGACGAGCTCGATGGCGCCCGTGGCGAGCGAATAGCGGTAGATCTCTTGCTGTGTACCCGCGGCAGGTGCCGCCAACGCACCGCAGCTCGCGAATACGATGGTACTCGCGTCCGTCGAGATCGTTGGCGCGCCGCTCGCGCAGCCGCTTTCGAGGCCATCGGCACGCCGGCTGATGCGCTGGGTCGTGCCGGTCCGGCGATCGCGCACGAAGACGTCGGCCACGCCGTTGGTGTCGCCGTCGACGAGATTGCTCGCCTGTGAAGCGAATGCGACGTAGCGACCGTCGGCGCTGACACTGGAACTCACGGCATTGCCGGCGCCCTGATAGCGGTCGTTGCTGTGATCGTTCGCATAGGGGCCGTACGACGACGGCGGCGTCGTGCTGACGCGCTCCAGGTTGCCGTTCGTCGTGTCGACCCGGAACACGTAGGTGTGACGGCTTTCCGGCGTCAGGTAACCGTTCGCGAAAAAAAGACCATCGCCGTCGCCCGACAGCGCCAGCGAAAAATCGCTGGCTGGCGACTCCGGGGTTGTGTGGCTCAGCACGAGCTGTTGAGGGTTGCCGTCGTCGCGAACGTGGTATTCGAACACCGGGCCGGCAGGACCGGCGCCAGCAACCAGCCATGCGACGCGCTGGCCGTCGGCCGCGATCGTCGGGCATTGGTTGTAGGCCAGCAATGACGCGGGAAGATCGGCGCTGATCCGCTGCGTCGTGCCGCTGAGGCGGTCGAACCGATAGACGTCCGGCAGATGATTCGTATCGGACGAGTCGATCGCGGTCCCGCTGGCGAAAATCACAAAACGGCCGTCGGCGCTGAGGTTGTTGAGGCTGCACGACAGACTGAAAAACCTGACGCCCGGTACGGGGCTGGGCTCGGCGAGCTGCGCGCCGGTCGTCGATACGCTCGCTCGTTGCGTCGTCCCGAGTTGCAGGTCACGCAGGAACAGGTCTTCGCGGAAATTGGTGTCGCCCGCGATCAGGTCGCTGGCTTCCGACGTGAACAGGACATAGCGGCCGTCCGCCGAGATCTGAGGACGGCCGCTGTTGCCGTTGCCGGCCGTGCCGCTGGCCGTGACGGAAACCATGCGCAGCGCGCCGCTGTTCGCATCGTGCACATAGACCTGGGTGTGCGACGACGTGCCGCCTGCCAGGTTGGCGGCGAACGAGGAAAACACGCTGAAGCGGCCGTCTGTGCTGATGTTGCCGATGTGGCTCGCGCTGCCAGCGAGTCCGTCGATGCCGCGGGAGAGCAGGGTCAGCGTACCGGTGGAACGGTCGAGCCGGTACGCCTGGTCGACGCCGTAGGTCGGTTCGTTCACGAGGGCGGCCGCGCGACTGCCGAACACGACGAAGCGGCCGTCGCCAGAAACGCCGGCCGTTCCGGTGATGGGCACTTCATCCGCGATGGCGTCGCCCGTGTCGATCTTCGTGATGACACCGGTCGTGCGATCGTGAACGAACAGATCGCGGCGGCCGTTGATGTCGCCGGCGACGAGGTTGCCGGCCCGGGACGCGTAAATCACGAAGCGGCCGTCCGCCGAGACGCCGAACGGGCCGGACGCCGAACCATCGGCGTCGATGCGTGCGGCGATCCCGGTCCGATTGACCAGCTCCGCCGCAGGGACGGCGGCGGACGCCGTGGCGATTGCAAACAGCGTGGACAGTACCCCAGGCGAGCAGCGCGTCGTGCAGGAACAGGTCTTCATGGTCGTTTATGTTCACCGCTGACCTGGTTGCCAGGCTCGGGCACAGCACGAAGCGGCCGTCCGGTGAGGGGACTGCCCGGCGGCACGACGAGCCGTTGCTGTCGATGCATGGGCGGGAAGCGTGGTCTTGTCGATCCGTCGGTGCCGGGAATTGCCCCGAACGCCGGCAGAGACAACGGCAGCATCACTGTGATCGCGAGCCTTGCAGAAATGAGCGGCACGGGGGCTCCGGAAATGTGCGGCGCAAATGGCGCTGCTTCCCAAGGCCCTACGGAATTCGGGCCTGAGCGTGATCACACGCGAGGCGTGTCCGCGCGGCGTCGCGGGGCGCCGGCGCGGACCATGGGGACCCAGCGAGGTTCGTTCACGGCACCGGATTCAGCGCTTCGCGCCGCGCATCTCGTCCTGGCGCTTCTTCAGCGTGCGGTAGTGTTCGATCTCGGTGACGAGCTGCTTTTCCATCGCCGCGCGGTCGGCCGTGCGGCGTTCGAGGAAGGCTTTCTGGTCGGCGAGTCCCGCGCGCAGCGTGTTGATCTGCTTCTGTACCGGCGCCGGTACGGGCTTGCCGTTGCGTTCCTGCTCGGCCGCGTGGACCAGGCGCTCGGCGAGGCTCTTTTCCTGACTCGCGATGCCGACTTCGGTGGCCTGGATGTTCTGGGAAATCAGGTCGATCTGCGCCTGCAGCGATTTGCGCAGGTCATCCTCGGTCGGATATGCGGCGAGCATTTGCGCGTCATTGCGCGCGGCGTCGTCGGCCTTGCGCTTTTCGTCGGCGATCTTGTCCGCGGCGGCTTTCGCGACGGCGAGCTCTTCCTCGGTCTTCGCGCGTTCGATGCGCCGCACCACGACGCCGTGCTGATTGACGACCTCGTAGCCCATTCGCGTCGCTTCCGGCGGAATCGAGTCGGAGTAATGCAGGTTGCCGGCTTCGTCGCGCCACTTGTAACGCAGGCGGTCAGTCGTCCCCGCCGCCGACGCGACACCAGACAGCAACGCCAGGGCGAACAACGTATTGCGCACAACGGACTGCATCATGGGCTCCTCCTCGAATCGCCAGTATAGGTCTCGGCCGTCCCGCCCGGTTGTGTTGCCCGGCACGCCTCAGGCCACGCCGTATCGCTGGCGATACTCCTGTAGACGGGCTTGCTGCGCGGCAAGTTCGGGCCGTTCGGCCGTCAGCGTCAGGAGATCGGCGAGCCGCGCAATCGCGAGTACCGGAATACCGAACTCGGCGGTGACTTCCTGCGCAGCGGACAGCGACCCCTGACCGCGTTCCTGCCGATCCAATGCAATCAACACGCCAGCAGGTTCGGCGCCCTGGCCGCGAATGATCTGCAAAGACTCCCGGATAGCGGTGCCGGCCGTGATCACGTCGTCGACGATGAGCACGCGACCGCGCAACGGCGCGCCGATCAGGTTGCCGCCTTCGCCGTGGGTCTTGGCCTCCTTGCGGTTGAACGCGAACGGCAGGTCGCGGCCATGATCGGCAGCCAGTGCGATGGCCGTGGCGGCTGCCAGCGCGATGCCCTTGTAGGCCGGACCGAACAGCATGTCGAACGGAAGGTCCGATTCGACGGCCGTCGTCGCGTAGGCGCGGCCGAGCCGGGCCAGCGCCGCGCCGCTGTCGATCAGCCCCGCGTTGAAGAAATACGGGCTGGTCCGGCCCGACTTCAGCGTGAAGTCGCCGAAGCGCAGGACCTGCTTGTGCAGGGCGAGGTCGAGAAAGTCGCGTTGGTGCGCGCGCATGCGGGTTCTCCCGGAAAAACGCCGATTGTAGGCAAGCTGCCGCGCCCAGCGGTTGCCAGCATGCGCCGAAGTGCGCTCTGCTAGCGCGTCCTCGCCCTAGCATGGGCTCATGGTGTCCCACCCTCACATGACCAGCCTGAAACGCTTCTTTGCTTCACCCGCTCGATTGTTCTGGGTGCTGCAGTCGACCGGCTGGCTCGGCTATTTCAGCCTGCATTTTCTCGCGGCCATGGGGCACGGCAAACCCTGGGACTACATCTGGGTGTCGGCGGCGGCGACTGCAATCGGTTTCGGCGTGACCAGTCTCCTGCGGCTCGGCTTCCGCGCGACCTGGCAGTTGCCCACGTCGCGCATGATCGCGGCCTCGTTCCTGCTGCTCATGCTCGCGACCGGGATCTATTCGTTGACCTACGCCGAGGCGGTTTTCCGCTGGTGCTTCGAATGCCGGCCCGAGAGCCTGCTCGGCTACATCGGCTATTTCGGTTCGGCACTCTACGTCATGTTGTCCTGGAGCGGCCTGTATTTCGGCATCAAGTTCAGCCGCGAGATCGCCCACGAGCGCGAGAACGCGCTGCGCGCGAACGCGACTGCGCACGAGGCGCAGCTCAAGATGCTGCGCTACCAGCTCAACCCGCACTTCCTGTTCAACACCTTGAACGCGATTTCGACCCTGGTGCTCGACAACCAGAATGCGACCGCGAACCGCATGGTCGCCGGGTTGTCCGCGTTCCTGCGCCATTCGCTCGATTCCGACCCCATGCAGCGGGTCAGCCTCGACGAGGAACTGGAAGCGCTGACGCGCTACCTCGGCATCGAGCAGGTGCGCTTCGGCGAACGCCTGCGCGTCGTCGTCGATGCGAGCCCGGCCGCGCGGCGTGCACTCGTGCCCAGCCTGATGCTGCAGCCGCTGATCGAGAACTGCATCAAACACGCGGTCAGCCAGCGCATCGAGGGCGGCACCATCGCCGTGCGTGCGGCAGTCGTCGGCGAGTACCTGCATATCCGCGTCGAGGACGACGGTCCCGGCCTGCCGGTCGAATGCCACGGCAACGGCAACGGCGTCGGTCTCGCCAACACGCGCGAGCGTCTCAAGGTGCTCTACGGCGCGCGGCAGAGCGTCGCCGTCCGCACGCGCGGCGACGACGAAGGCGGCGGCGTGGAAGTCGCGTTGAATCTTCCCTATGAAACCCGGAGCGAGGCGTGATTCGTACCCTGATCGTCGACGATGAGCCGCTGGCACGCCGCGGACTCGAATTGCGCCTGGGCGCGCATGCCGACGTAGAGGTCGTCGGCCAGGCCGGCAACGGCCGCGAAGCCGGCTTCGCCGTCGCGGCGTTGAAACCCGACCTGATGTTTCTCGACATACAGATGCCCGAAATGGACGGCTTCGCGCTGTTGCGGTCATTGCCGACCGAAACGCTGCCGCTGACCGTCTTCGTGACGGCCTACGACCAGTACGCGCTCGACGCGTTCGCCGCCTGTGCGGTCGACTATCTGCTGAAGCCGGTCGAAGACCAGCGCCTGGCTCACGCGCTGCAGAGCGTGCGCGAACGCCTGGGCGCGCGCACCGCCGGCGGCGATCGCGACAAGCTGCTGCGCCTGCTCGCCCGCATGTCGGGCAAGGCCGACCTGACCCTGGCCGATGCGCTCGCGCAGGATGCGGCCGAGCCCGGCCCCCAGCGCCTGGCGATCCGCGACGGCAATCGCACGGTGCGCCTGGATCCGGATTCGATCCGCTGGATCGATGCCGCGGGCGACTACCTGTGCATCCACACCGCGTCGGAGAACTTCGTCATCCGCGCGACCATGCGCGAGATGGAGCAGCGGCTCGACCCGCGCCGTTTCCAGCGCATCCACCGTTCGACCATCGTGAATCTCGCCTGCGTGCGGGAGCTGCGCTCGCACCTCAACGGCGAATACTTCGTGACGCTCGAGTCGGGCCAGACGCTGAAGCTGTCGCGCAGCTACAAAGACAAGGTTCATCTGCTGCACTGAGCGGCGCCTCGGCGTCCGGGTCCGCCGTTTCGTACGCGTCCGCGGTACGGAACGGCCGGCACGGACGATCGCAAACCCGCATTCGCCGAGGCTTTGGCCTCCGGCGGATGACGGGAGCGGACGATGGGATCGTGGGCGGTATCGATGGCGCGCCGGACGGCGCACCTGGTGTTTGCGGCATTGTGCCTGGCCGTCGCGGCCTACGCGGTCGGCTTTCTCTACGGCGAGTTCCAGCCGCGAAACCCGTTCGACCGGCGCTTCGCCGTCGCCGGGCTCGCGGTGCCGGCGCACTTCTTCGGCGGCGGTCTCGCACTGGCGCTCGCGCCGTTCCAGGTCTGGGCGCGGCTGCGCCGCCGGATACCGCGCTGGCATCGCATCGCCGGCTGGCTGTATGCGGGCGGCGTGCTGATCGGCGCGCTCGGCGGGCTGAAGATGGCCGCGAATGCGCACGGCGGTTGGGCCAGCGGTGCGGGCTTCGCGCTGCTGGCGCTGGTCTGGCTTACGGCTACCGCGCTCGGCATCGGCCATGCCGTCGCCGGCGACATCGAGCGCCACCGGCGCTGGATGTGGCGCAGCGTCGCACTGACTGCCTCGGCCGTGACCCTGCGCCTCGAGCTTGCGATCGGCCAGGGCGCACTGCAGTTGCCGTTCCTGACCAACTATGTCTTCGCGGCCTGGAGCTGCTGGACGGTGAACCTCGTGCTCGCCGAGTGGTGGCTGCGTCGCCGCGGCCCGGCGCGAAGCGCGGAGCTGCCTTCAGTCGCCTGAGCCTGTCGGCCGCGCGTGGCGCTGCCGGTAGGCGCTCGGAGTCTCGCCGACCTGGCGCTTGAACGCGGCGTTGAACGTCGACTTCGACGTGAAACCGCAGTCGTAGGCGATATCGAGCACCGTGCGTCGATCGGCGGCATCGCCGAGACAGTGGCGCACCGCGTCGACGCGCAAGCGGTTGACGTAGTCGCAGAAGTTGCCGGCGAAACGCCGGTTGATGACGGCCGAGACCAGGTATTCCGGATAGCCGCTGCGGCGCGCGAGCTGACCGATGCTCAACGCAGGTTCGCGATAGAGCCGGTCGCGTTCCATGAGTTGCGCGAGTCGCGTTTCGACATCGGGAAAGCGCGCGTCGTCGGCCGCCAGCGGGGTCCGCGCGGGCTCCTCCGGTGCCGGCTCCCGCGGCAGCGCGGCCTGGCCGAGACTCAGGTAGCCGACGGTAAAAATCCACAAAACAACCGCACCGTAGATCAGCGGATAGTCGATCCAGGGCAGACGGGTCAGCCACTGCAGGACCGCAATGCACCAGATCACGATCTGGGAGACGGCCATCGTGTCGATCCAGTGCAGCGACAGCCGGTCGGCGTCGGAGCGGCGTTCGAGCAGGTCGCGGCGATAGCGGCGCACGCGCACGAGCGCGGCTGCGATGTAAGCGAGGCCGTAGCCGAACAGGAACAGGTCGAACCACGGCGTCGGTTCCAAACGCCCGCCGGCGGCGAAATGTGCGTCGATCGCGGCGCGGCTCTGCAGGAATACATCGATCTTGGCGAGCAGCGCGACGACGAAGCCGCCGAGATGGACCACGTCGCGGACGGCCAGCGTGCGTGCCTCGGTCAGCGCGCGCACGTAGACATAGAAGAAGCTGCTGTAGAAGAACGGAAACAGGCCGACGAAACGATAGGCCTTGTAGTAGGTCGGCCCCGGCTCGTGGAAGTAGAGCGCCTTCACGATGAGATCGATGCCGATCAGCGCGATCCAGGCCGCGAGCACGCGATTGCCAGCGCGATTGACCAGCCGCCGCCATAGCGCGAGCGCGAGCCAGGCCGCCTGCGATGCGCCCACGACGAAGACCATGCTCCAGAAGACCATCGACGAACCGCAGGCATGCCGTAGGCGGGACGGCGGATTATGCCGAGTGCGCGTGACGCGCGACATGCGTTCGCGGCTTAACCGGCATTGCGCGTTTTTCCGCGTTTCACGTCACTGAACGCGCGTCGTCGCGAGCACTGTTGCAACACCTGCCTTCGCTCCGGCGTGCCGCGCGCGCTTTTCGTCGCAATGCACGCAACCTCTATGACCTTCGCCGCATCCCAATGTGGGTCGCCAGCGCGAATCTGGCACTCAGGGCGGCGTTCTGGCGCCGGCAGCGGGAGGAAACCGTGAAACTCATCGAAACATCGCTGCGCAATCCGATCGCGGTCGGCGTCACCGTGCTGATGGTCTGCGTGTTCGGGCTGCTGAGCCTGCGCGAGCTGCCGCTGCAGCTGTTCCCCGACATCGAACGGCCGCAGATCTCGATCAACACCGGCTGGCGCGCGGCATCGCCGGTCGAAGTCGAATCCGAATTGCTCGAACCACAGGAACAGGTACTGCAGGGACTGCCGGGCCTCGAAGAGCTCGACGGCAATGCCGGCACCGGCGGCAGCAACATCAATCTGACCTTCGCGATCGGCACGGACATGAAGAACGCGCTGGTCGAAGTGCTCGGGCGACTGAACCGCCTGCCGCCGCTGCCGCGCGATGCCGATCGCCCGGTCGTCCAGCTCGGTGCGGATGATTCCAACCAGTCGCTGACCTGGTTCTTCGTGCAACTGCTGCCCGGCACGCAGGGCAAGATCCTCGACTATCGCGAGTTCATCGATACCACGGTCAAGCCGCGCATCGAAGCCGTGCCGGGTGTTGCGGGCGTCAATATCAATGCCGGACCGCCCGACGAAGTGCGTATCACGGTCGATCTGGCGAAGGCCGCGGCGATGGGTGTCGCGATCACCGACATCGCCGCGCGCGCGGCGAGTGCGACCGACGTCTCCGGCGGTCAGGTCGAAGTGGGCCGCCGCCAGTACACGCTGCGCTTCGTCGGCCGCTACACGCCGGATCAGCTCGGCGAACTCGTGCTCGCCTGGCGCGAAGGCCGGCCGATCAAGCTCGGCGATGTCGCGACGATCGAAGTGCGTCCGCCGGAGCCGCGGTTCTTCGCGTATCAGAACGGCAATCCCGCGATCGGCATGCAGATCCTGCGGCAGAGCGGCGCCAACGTGCTCGGCACCTTGAACGACGTGAAGAAGGTCGTCGCCGAACTGCGCGACGGGCCGTTGAAGGCGAAGGGACTCGGCATCGAGCAGTCGTTCGATTCCGGCCTGTTCATCAATCGCGCCGTCGGACTGCTGACCGAGAATCTCGTCGTCGGCGCGCTGCTCGCGCTGATCTGCGTCTGGTGGTTCATGCGCGACGGTCGCGCGACCTTGCTGATCGCGACCTCGATTCCGATCTGCCTGCTCGCGACCTTCGTCGTGCTGCACCTGACCGGCCGCACGCTCAACGTAATTTCGCTGGCCGGGCTCGCGTTCGCGGTCGGCATGGTCGTGGAAGGCGCGATCGTCGTCTCGGGCAACATCATCCGGCTCAAGGAGTCGGGCATGACGCCGACCGAAGCGGCGCTCGCCGGCGCGAAGCAGGTCGTCCCCGCACTGTTCGCCTCGACCGTCACGACGATCGCCGTGTTCCTGCCGGTGCTGTTCCTGCGCGACGTCGAAGGCCAGATCTTCGCCGACCTCGCGCTCACGATCTCGATCTCCGTCGCGATCTCCATCGTCGTCGCGCTCACCGTACTCCCCGCCGCGGCCGGCGGCTGGCTCAAGGCGAAGAAGCTCACGTCGGGCTACGGCGACGGCTGGCCCGCGCTGACCGAACGCATCCTGCGCTGGACCGACACGCCGGCCAAGCAGCTCGGCTGGGTCGCGAGCCTGCTCGTCGCGCCGCTGATCCTGTGCTGGGTGTTCCTGCCGCGGCTCGATTATCTGCCGCCGGTGAAACGCGCGGCGATCGATGCTGGCTTCAGCTTCCCGCCGGGCATGAGTCCGGAAGTCGTCAACCGCGAAATTGCCGGCAAGATTCTCGAGCGCTTGCAGCCCTACATGAAGGGCGAGAAGCAGCCGCAGCTCAAGAACTACTACCTGCTGCTGTGGCCGGGCGGCGGCACCGTCGGCGCGCGTGTCGTCGACGAGTCGCGCATCGGCGAGCTCGAAAAGATCGTGCGGGAAGAAGTCATCGTCGGATTGCCGGACACGCGTGCATTCGCAGGCGAAGGCGACCTGTTCGGCGGCTTCGGCGGTTCGGCGCGTTCGATCGCGATGCACCTGCAGAGCGACGACACGAAGGCGCTCGAACGCGCGGCCGAGCAGGGTCGCCAGCTGCTCGAAAAGACCTTCCCCGGCGCGAACGTGCAGGCGTTCCCGAACACCGATTCGGTGCAGTCGGAGCTGCATGCCGTGCCGAACGACCGGCGTATCGCGGAAGCCGGCTGGGATCGCAGCTCGGTCGGCACCGTCGTGCGCGCACTCGGCGACGGCGCCTGGCTCGGCGAGTATTTCAATGGCGAGACGCGCGTACCGATCATCCTGCGCGCGAGCGCGGGCCAGACACCCGAACAGCTCGCCGAAGCGCCGCTCGTGACGCCGTCGGGCCAGGTCGTGCCGCTCGGCGATCTCGTCAGCCTCGACACGGTCATGGGACCGACCGTGATCCGTCGCCTCGATCATCGCCGCACGATCACGCTCAGCGTCGATCCGCCGGCCAACCTGTCGCTCGAAGACGCGCTCGCCACGCTCAACCGCGACGTCGTGCCGAAGCTGCGCGAAGCGCTGCCGTCGGACGGCACGATTCTCATGGCGGGCAGCGCGGATCGCCTGGAACAGATCGTGGGCACGATGACGAAGAACTTCGCGCTCGCGCTGCTCGTGCTGCTGCTCATCATGGCCGCGCTGTTCAAGTCGCTGCGCGACGCGGTCATCGTGATGCTGACGGTGCCGCTCGCCCTGATCGGCGGCATGGTCGGTCTGCGCGTACTCGGCCTGTTCGCGTTCCAGCCGCTCGACCTGCTGTCGATGATCGGCTTCGTCATGATGATCGGCGTCATCGTGAACCACGCGATCCTGCTCGTGGACCTCACGCGCGAAGCACAGAACGACGGCCACAGCCTCGACGACGCGATCCGTATGGGACTGAACCAGCGTCTGCGCGCCATCCTCGCCTCGACCATGACCGGCGCGCTCGGCGCGTTGCCGATGGCGGTGAATCCGGGACCGGGCAGCGTCATCTATCGCGGCCTCGCGGCAGTGAACGTCGGCGGCGTCGTCGTCGCTCTCGTGTTCTCGCTGCTGCTGATGCCGAGCCTCATGCGCCTGAGCCAATGGCGCCGCCGTCCGAAGACGGCGACCGACACCGCACCAGTCGCACGCGACAGCAGCTATCCGCGCGCGGCCTGATACGAAGCAATCCGGGAGAACATCATGAAAGCCTTTCCGCTGAGTCTGTTGCTGAGCGCATTGCTGGCGGCGCCGACGGCGCTGACGACCGCTGCGGAGCCGAATCCGGGCCCGCCAGCGGCCACCGTCGCCGTCGCGGAAGCGACCGCGACGAAGCTCGCGCCCACACGCTGGGTGCCGGGCAGCGTGGTCAGCCGCGACGATGCGCGCATCGCGACGCTCGCCGCCGGACGCGTCATGGAAATCGCCGAAGTCGGCAGCGTCGTGAAAAAAGGCGAGCGGCTCGCCAAACTCGATGACGTGCCGCTGCGGCTGCGGCTCGAACAGGCGCGGGCGACGGCGGGTCGCGCCAAGGCGCAGCGCGATCTCGCGCAGACGCAGATGTCGCGGCTGGCCAAGCTCGCACCGGGCAATGCGGTCGCGCAGACCCAGCTCGACGAAGCGCGCGCGACGCTCGAAAGCGCGAACCAGGAGCTCGCGCGCGTCGACGCCGAGCGCCGCAGCATCGAACATGATCTGAGCGAAACGGAAATCCGCGCACCGTTCGACGGCGTGGTCAGCGAACGCTTCGTGCAGCGCGGCGAATACCTGCAGATGGGCGCGGCCGTCGCGCATCTGGTCGACACCGGCCGGCTCGAAGCCCGGGTGCAGGCCCCGCTCGCGCTCGCGCCGCAGGTCAAGGCCGGGCAGGAAATCCGGGTGCGTCTGCGCGATGCCGAGCAGCCGGCGACGGTGCGCGCCGTCGTTCCGGTCGGCGACGAGCGTTCGCGCCAGTTCGAACTGCGCGTGACCTTGCCCGAGGACTTTGCGCTCGTCGGTACGGCCGTCGAGGTTGCGCTGCCCGAAGCGACCGGCGCCACCGCGGCGCTGACCGTGCCGCGCGACGCGCTGGTGCTGCGCGAAGCGCACACCTACGTGATGCGGGTGAAGGCCGACAACACGGCCGAACGCGTCGAGGTGCGCGCGGGTGCGGCGCGCGACGCGTTCGTCGAAGTGACCGGCGAGCTGAGCCCCGGCGACAAGGTCGTCGTGCGCGGCGCCGAGCGCCTGAGCCCGGGACAAAGCGTACGCGTCGTCGAAGGCTGATCGCGGTGCCGGCCGCGCTTGGCGCGACCGGCGCGCGCGGCTACATTGCTCACTTCGCCTGGGCGGAGTGAGCAATGCGTATCGTCAGTTTCAATGCCAACGGCATCCGGTCGGCGGCGAGCAAAGGTTTCTACGACTGGCTGTCGGCGCACAAGGCGGACATCGTCTGCCTGCAGGAAACCAAGGCGCAGGAACACCAGCTCGGCGACGCGCTGTTTCGCCCGGCGGGCTTTCACAGCTACTACCGCGATGCGACGAGCAAGAAAGGCTACAGCGGCGTCGCGATCTACTCGCGCAATAAACCCGACGAAGTGCGCACCGAAATCGGCTGGAAGGATTTCGACGACGAAGGCCGGTACATCGAGGCGCGCTACGGCAATCTCAGTGTCGTCTCGCTGTATTTCCCGTCCGGCTCGTCGGGCGACGAGCGCCAGGCCTTCAAGTTCAAGTGCATCGACTGGATTTCGCCGGTGTTCGAGGCATGGCTCAAGAGCGGCCGCGACTATGTCATCTGCGGCGACTGGAACATCGTCCATACGCGCAAGGACATCCGTAACTGGAGTTCGAACCAGAAGACCTCGGGTTGCCTGCCGGAGGAGCGCGCCTGGCTGGACAAGCTGTTCCTGCAGCACGGTTGGGTCGACACCTACCGCGCGCTGAAGCCGGAAGCCGAGGACTACACCTGGTGGTCCAATCGCGGCCAGGCGCGTGCGAACAACGTGGGATGGCGCATCGACTACCAGGTCGTGACGCCGTCGCTGCGTGCGCGCCTCAAGCACTGTGAAATCCTGCGTGATCCGCGCTTCTCGGATCATGCGCCGTATACGGTGGACTACGCCGCGGCTGCTTCGTGAACGTCGCCGCGCCGGCCATGCCCGAATCGGCGCTGCGGCGTTTTCGCCGCGCGTTCGCGCAGCCGGCGGCGTGGACCATGTGCCTGTTCGGATTCGGCTCGGGTCTGCCTTTTCTGCTGCTCGGCGTCACTCTGGGCTATTGGTTCCGCGAGCAAGGCATGAGCCTCGGCAACATCGGGCTCGTCAGCTGGATTTCACTGCTGTACGTGTTCAAGTTCATCTGGGCGCCGCTGCTGGATCGCTGGCCGCCGCCGGTACTGGCGAACCTCGGACGCCGCCGCGGCTGGCTGCTGCTCGCGCAGCTCGGCGTTGCGGCGGGGCTCGTGGCGATGGCTCTCGTCGGTCCCGCAGGCAATCTGGTGCTGTTCCTGATCGCGCTGACCCTGACCACGTTTTCGGGCGCGACGCAGGACTGCGTCGTCGACGCCTACCGAATCGAGATCGCGCCGCCGGAAGATCAGGGCGCGCTCATCACGACCTATTCGCTGGGCTACCGCATCGGGCTGGTGCTCGCCGGCGCCGGCGCGTTGTACGCGGCAGACCTGTTCGACTGGCCCACGACGTATCTGACCCTCGCCGGGCTGATGCTGCTGCCTGCGTTGATGACGCTGTATGCACCGGAGCCGCCTGTCGTGGAGGCACCGTTCCGCGCCGCCGCGGCACAGACGGCGCATGCGGGCGAAAGTAATGCTGCTGCCGTGATGCGCACCGCGCTGACCGAGTATTTCCGTCCCATCGTCGAATTCTTCCGCCGCAATGGCGCGATGCTCTCGTTGACGTTGCTGGTGTTCGTGGGCCTGTACAAGCTTCCCGATCAGATCATCGGCGTCATGGCCGGACCGTTCTACCTCGATCTCGGTTTCACCAAGAGCCAGATTGCGACCGTCTCGAAGGTCTACGGCGTCTGGCTGGGCTTTGCCGGCGCGCTGCTCGGCGGCATCAGCGCGACGGTACTGGGCGTGCGGCGTTCGCTGTTGATCGCCGCGCTCGGTGTAGCGCTGTCGAATCTCGTGTTTTTGCTGATGGCTGCCTATCCGGCGCAGAACTGGAGCTTCATCGCCGCCATTTCCGCCGACAATTTCTGCCAGGGCTTCGCCGGCAGCGTGCTCGTGGCGTTCATGTCGAGTCTTGCGGACGTGCGTTTCAGCGCGACCCAGTACGCTCTGCTCGCGTCGCTCTCGAACATGCCGGGCAAACTGCTCGGCGGCGTATCGGGGTTCTTCGTCGAGTCGTTCGGGTACGAAGCCTTCTTCATCCTGAGCGCGGTCTCCATCGTGCCGACGCTCTGGCTGTATTGGCGGCTGAGGCCCCACATGGAGCCGCCGCCGCCCGCGGGCTGAAATTGGCCGCGCATGCTGCGACAATCGCCGGACAGGGGCCGCATCCGACTACGCCACGGCGAGGGGCTCAGTGCCAGACATTCTTGTACGCCACATCGACGATGCCCTGGCAGACCGCATCAAGGACATCGCGCGCGAACATCAGTGGTCGATCAACGAGGCGATCCTGTTCGCGCTGCGCCGCGGCGTCGGCCTCGCCGGCGACGACGTGCGCCGCGAACTCCACGACATCGCCATGCTTTCGGGTACCTGGGAATCGACCGAGACCGCCGCATTCCGCGCGGCGCTCGAGGCATTCGAGCGGGTCTCGGGCAAGCCGCTGTTCACCGACGATCCGGTCGCGGATCAGGCGCCGAAGTAGATTGCACCGAGCACGCGCGGACCGCGTGCGCCGGTGACATCAGCGCGATTTCCGGGCAGGCCCAGCAGACGCTGCCGTGCGAGCCACGCGAACGCCATCGCCTCGACGTAGTCCGGATCGATGCCTAGTCTCGCCGTGCTCGCGATCGGCAGCGGAGCGAGCGCGGCGCCGAGCGCACGCATGAGCTCCGCATTGTGGACGCCGCCCCCGCAGGCGAGTACCTCGCGGGTGTGTGGGGCGTCGCGTCGGATCGCCGCGGCGATGCTGCGCGCCGACAGCGCGAGCAGGGTCGCCTGCACGTCCGTCGGCGCCATGGAGCGGCCTTCGAGCCGTCGCCGCAGCCAGTCCACGTTGAACACTTCGCGGCCGCTGCTCTTCGGGCCGGTCTGCGCGAAATAAGGCTCGTCGAGCATCTGGGCGAGCAACGACTCGTCGACGCGGCCCTGCGCTGCCCACTCGCCGCCGGCATCGCAACCGACGCCGCGCTGCTGCAGCGACCACGCGTCCATGAGGCAGTTCGCCGGCCCCGTATCGAAACCGGTGACCGGCACGGACGGGTCGCGCGGCAGCACCGTGATGTTCGCGATGCCGCCGAGGTTGAGCACGACGCGGTCCTGCTCGGAGTTTCCGAGCAGCGCGGCATGCAGCCCCGGCACCAGCGGTGCGGCCTGGCCGCCGGCGGCGATGTCGCGGCGGCGGAAGTCCGCGACCGTCGTGATGCCCGTGCGCTCGGCAATCACGTTCGGGTCGCCGAGTTGCAGGGTGTATGGCGCGGCCAGCGAGGGCTTGTGTCTGACGGTCTGTCCGTGCGAGCCGAGTGCGCGTATCGCCGCCGGTGCAATGCCCTCGCGATCGAGCAGCGTCGCCGCGGCGTCGGCGAAGGCGTGTCCGAGTTCGACGTCGAGCATGCCGAGCTCGTCGAGGTTGATCTCGGCGGTTTCGCGCGCGAGCGCAAGCACGCGCGGCCGCAGGGCCGCCGGATACGGCACGGCGCAGGCGGCAACGAGTCTGGGCGCGGGGTCGAACGCGGCGAGCGCGACGTCGATGGCGTCGGCGCTCGTTCCGGAAATCAGGCCGAGATAGATCTCGTCGGCTGTCGACGACACCGGGTCAGCGCGCCTGGGCGAGGCGCGAATCCTCATAGCGCTTGAGCTGCGCGAGCATCGGCTGCGTCAGCTGCTTGAATTTCGCGAGCTCTGTCGCCGGCAGCGGTTCGGGCTTCGGCAGCGTGACCGTCAGCGGATCGCGATGCTGGCCGTTGAGACGGAATTCGTAGTGGAGGTGCGGACCGGTCGCGAGCCCGGTGGAGCCGACGTAGCCGATCAACTGGCCCTGGCGCACGCGCTGGCCCGCGGACAGGCCCGCCGCGAAGCGCGACATATGCCCGTACACGGTACTGTACTGGCCGCCGTGCTGCAGGATCACGACGTTGCCGAAGCCGTTCTTGACCCCGCGGAACTCGACCTTGGCGTCGCCGGCCGCGTAGATCGGCGTACCGGTCGGAGCGGCGTAGTCCACGCCCTTGTGCGCGCGCATGCGGCCGAGCACCGGATGCATGCGGCCCGCGCTGAAGCGCGAGGAAATCCGCGTGAACTCGACCGGCGTGCGCAGGAACGAGGTCTTCAGCGGACGGCCGTCCTCGCTGTAGAAGGACACGCCGCCCTCGGCGTCTTCGTAGCGGAATGCGGTGAAGCGGCGGCCGCCGTTGACGAACGTCGCGCCGATGATGTCCCCGTCGCGCAGGCGTTCGCCGTCGCGATAGACGTCGTTGTAGATGACCGTGAAGCTGTCGCCGACGCGCAGGTCCTGCGCGAAGTCGATGTCGTAGCCGAACGCCTGGGCGAGCTTCAGCGTCATCGAGTCGGTCATGCCGGCCGAATCGCCGGCCTCGAACAGCGAGCTCTTGATCGTGCCGTGGGCGACATGCACGCGGCGCTCGAGTGCACGTTCCGCGATTTCGCTCTTGACGCCGTCGGCGTCGATGCGCAGAACGACGCGCGTGTGATCGTCGCGATCGAAGCGCAACGCGGCGAGCTTGCCTTCCGGCGACTTGCGAAACGCAAATTCGTCGCCGGGATGGATGCGCCGGAACGCGCCTTCATCGACCTTCGCGTCGACGAGTCGCTGCAGTTCGGTCGGCGACAGCCCCTGCTCGTGAAAGATATCGGCCAGCGACTGTCCCGCGCGCACGATGACGATCTTCCATTCGTCGCCGTCCATTCCGGGCACCATGCCCGCGGCGGCGAGCCCGGCCAGCGCGCGATCGGCGGCCGAGACCTGGTCGGCGCTCAGTGCGGGCAACGACAGTGCGAGTGTCGTGACGCTCGGGACTTCTTCGCGACGCATCGCATTCGCCCAGGTCGGCATGATCATGCCGACGATCACCGTCAATGCGACGGCCACGCTGGCGAGCACCCAGTGCTCGCGGCGCCACGAGATCGGCGACACCGACACGTTCTGCGCGAGAGCCCAGGTTTTACACTTCGAGTAAAATTGGAAATGTTTACGAAGTGCGCGCCGCCGCAAGGCCAGGCGGCGGTTCGTGCGGGAGCTCGAATGATGTGCGGCTGGGGTATCGGTCACGGTCGCATTCCGATCAAACGGCTCGTACCATAGCCAACCGATTCAAACCCCGTCAACGCCAGTATTGGCGCGGGTTTGCGCCCGATCCCGTGGTTAACGAATAATTAACTGCACTCTTTCTTTTTGAGTCGATCCGCGCGCGTCCGGAAGACTTCCGTGATGCGACCCGTGGATGCGGCGGTATCCAGTGGAGAACCAGGCATGACCCAGTTGCAGGATGCGCTCGATCTCATCGGTCGCGGCGCGGAAGAAATCATCAAGCGGGAAGACCTCGAGGCGCGCTTGAAGCTCGGTCGGCCGCTGCGCATCAAGGCCGGCTTCGATCCGACGGCGCCGGACCTGCATCTGGGTCATACCGTGCTGTTGAACAAGATGCGTCAGTTTCAAGACCTCGGACATCAGGTCATTTTCCTGATAGGCGATTTCACCGGCATGATCGGCGATCCCACCGGCAAGAACGCCACGCGCAAGCCGCTGAGCCGTGCCGATATCGAAGCGAACGCGAAGACCTATGCCGAGCAGGTCTTCAAAGTGCTCGATCGCGAGAAGACCGAAGTCCGCTTCAACTCCGAATGGTTCGGGCAGATGTCCGCGGCCGACATGATCAAGCTCGCGGCCAAGCACACGGTCGCCCGCATGCTCGAGCGCGACGATTTCCAGAAGCGCTACCGCAGCGAGCAGGCGATCGCGATCCACGAATTCCTCTATCCGCTGGTGCAGGGTTACGACTCGGTCGCACTGAAGGCCGACGTCGAGCTCGGCGGTACGGACCAGAAATTCAACCTGCTGGTCGGGCGCCAGCTTCAGGAGGAGGCGGGCCAGCCCCCGCAGATCGTCCTGACGGTGCCGCTGCTCGAGGGCACTGACGGGGTTCAGAAAATGTCGAAGTCCCTCGGGAACTACATCGGCATCAACGAGCCGCCGAACGAGATCTTTGGCAAGGTTATGCGCCTATCGGACGACCTGATGTGGCGCTACTTCGAACTGCTGTCGTTCGAAAAATCGCTTGGCGAGCTCAAACGTATGCGGGAGGCGGTCGCGGCAGGAGGGATCAATCCGCGCGACTACAAGATGCAGCTCGCGGTTGAGCTGACGGCGCGCTTCCAGGGAGCGGTCGCCGGCGAGGCAGCCGTGAAGCATTGGAACGAAGTGGTGCAGGGGGGCGGCGTGCCGGCCGATCTCGTCGTGCAGGACATCGCTGTTCCGGCGGAGGGGCTTCGCCTCGGCGCGCTGCTCAAGTCGGCCGGCCTTGCCGCCAGTGGTTCCGAGGCCTCGCGCAAGATCGCCGAACGTGCCGTGCGCGTGGACGGCGAGGTCGTTGAAGACGGTGCGCGCATCTTCAACGCAGGCAATGAACACCTGCTACAGCTCGGCAGGCGCGGGTTCGCGCGCGTGCGTCTCAAGTCCGGCTGATTTATTTGCGCGAAGGGGCTTGCGGAATCGAAAACCGATGTTAGGATTCGCGCCCCTTCGCTGAGGCGGATAGCTGAGGTGGGGGGCGGATCGAGAGATT
>CAMLSI010000014.1 GCA_946482585.1 uncultured Lysobacteraceae bacterium | reverse complement strand
ACACGCAACACCACGGATCGCAGCGGCGGCGGCATGCCCGGGAGTCGGGGCGCCTCCGTCGACCGACGGGGACGCGCGCATGACCGATCGGGATCCGGCGTACCGGTCACCGATTCAATCATGCCCATCCGCAAACAGGCGATCCTGCCGCACGACTGGCAACGGTGCGTAGGCGATGACCACGCGTCCGATGCCGAGTGCGCCGAGGAGGTCGTCGCCCCAGCAGCGCAGGCCGCCGTTCGTGGTCGCGGCACAGACATGCGTACCGCCGATCGCGAGCGGACCTGCGGCAACGCCGGCGAGCCCGATCACCAGCGTCGGCACCAGGCGCAGGCTGCGCACGTTGCCGCCGTTGCCGAGATCGCCGCTGTAGTCGGCTCCCCAGCACCAGGCGCTGCCGGCGCGAACCGCGCAGGAGATATCGTCGCCGGCCGCGATTTCGACGACACCGCTGTCGAAGCCGCTGACCGCGTCGGGCGAGAACTGGTGATCGTTGACGATGCCGTTGCCGAGCGCGCCGTAGCCGTCGTAGCCCCAGCATTTGGCGGCGCCGTCTTGAACCGCGCAGGTGTGGGAGATGCCGGCGCTGATGCGCGTGACGCCGGCACCGAGGGTGTTCACGGCCTGCGGCGTCGCGCGGAATCCGTCGTTGGTGCCGAGGCCGAGCTGACCGTCGGTATTCAGTCCCCAGCATTTCGCCGCGCCGTTGTGGATCGCGCAGGTGTGATTCGCGCCGGCATCGATGAAGCTGACGCCGCTCGCGAGACCGCTGACGGCTACCGGCACGAGACTGTCGCCGGTGCTGCCGTTGCCGAGCTCGCCGTTGCCGTTGAAGCCCCAGCACCAGACGCCGCCCGCACGCAGCGCACAGCTGTGCCGGTCGCCGGCCGCGACCTGGGTGACGCCGCTGCCGAAGCCCGGCACCGGGCTCGGCGCGCGACGCGACGCCAGCTGGCCGATGCCGAGCTGCCCTTTTTCGTTGTCGCCCCAGCAGAGCACGCCGCCGGCGACGACCGCACAGGTGTGCGCGGCGCCGGCGGCGAGCGATGTCGGCCGGCTCGCAATGACGATCGTCGGCGCCGGCAGCGATTCGTTCGTCGACAGGAATCCGCGCCCGAGCTGGCCGTCGGCGTTGTAGCCCCAGCATTGCAGGCCGTCGCCGACCGCCGCGCAGGTATGGTTCGTGGCCGCCGCGATCACGGCCGGATTTCCGTAGTCGCCGGCGACCGCGACCGGCGCGGTGCGCACGTCGGCGGAGCCGTCGCCGAGCTGGCCGTTGACGTTCAATCCCCAGCACAGCGCACCGCCGGCGATCGTGCGCACGCAGGTATGCGCATTGCGCGTCGCGAGCTCCGCGGTCGCGCCGACGCCGGCGACCGCGTGGGGATTCAGCGTGCTGCCCGGAGCGCCGAGCTGGCCGAAATTGCCGTTGCCCCAGCAATACACCGTGTCGGCCGTGCGCGCGCAGCTGTGCTGCGTGGCCGCCGCGATGGACAGCGCCGGCGGTCCGAGATTGTCGACGATGGTCGGCGTGAGACGGCTCTGCGTGCTGCCGGTGCCGAGCTGGCCGAAAGTGTTGTCGCCCCAGCAGAACACGGCACCGCTCGACACGAGCGCACAGCTGTGCGTGGCCGCGGCGGAAATTTCCGCGACATCGTCCAGCGCGGCGACGGCGGCAGGCAGGTACTGCGCCGACGACGTCTGACCGTTGCCGACCTGGCCCGACAGATTGTTGCCCCAGCAGCGAGCCGCGCCCTCGACGAGGGCGCAGGTATGCAGGCTGCCCGCACTGATGCGCAGATTGCTGCCGGATATCCCGGCGACCGCGTGCGGCAGCGGCTGATCGACGTCGTCGCCGCTGCCGAGCTGCCCGTAGAAATTGCTACCCCAACACTTTATGGATGTTTCCACAACGGCGCAGGTGTGAAAGTCGCCGGCGGAAATCTGCGTCGCGACGCCGCCGAGCTGCTGCACGCGCACCGCGACCGAACGGTCGTTGAAGCTGTCGTCGCCGAGCTGGCCGTACTGGTTGTAGCCCCAGCACCAGATCTCCCCGACGACGAGCGCGCAGGCATGGCCTCCGCCCGCGCTCAGCGCGGTTATCGGCGCGGCGGGCAGGCCCGTGATGCGTTGCGGATCGACCGACGGGTATTCCGACTCATTGCCGATCTGCCCGAACAGGTTGTTGCCCCAGCAATGGACCTCGCCCGGCCCCAGCGCCGCGCAGGTGAACGCGCCGCCGACGACGAGATGTTCCACCGACTGCAGCGGCAGGAGCACGCCGCGCGCATCGAAAGCGGCCGGCGCGATGCCGGCCGCGAGCAGCGCGGCGGCAGCACCGCCGTACACGAAACCACGGAAACGAAAACGCATGGATCACGGCTCCGGCGGGGCTCTACCCGGTTCCGCATCATAGCCGCGCCGGCGGCCGAGACAGCGCCGGGCCGCCCGCACGATCGCCCAGGGAATCAGTGTCGCGAAACCGGCTAGGCCGTCGCCGCCGGCGGCTCCCGCCGCCGGCGTTCGCGATAGCTGCGCGGCGTGTCGCCGGTCAGCGCCTTGAACTGCCGCGTGAACGCGCTCTGGTCGGCATAGCCGCAGGTGCTCGCGATCGTCGCGACGCTGTCCTCGCCGCCCGCGAGCAGCCGCGCGGCGGCTTCGATGCGCGTGCGCGCGAGCAGCTGCATCGGCGTGAGGTCGAACAGTCGCTTCACGAGGCGTTCGAGCCGGCGCGTGCCGAGCCCGGCAATGCGCGCGAGTCCGTCGATGCGCACGCTCTCGCCGTAGTGCTGCTGCAGATAGTCGATCGCGCGCGCGACGCGGTTGATGCTCTCGTCGGACGGATCGACGCTGCGGCAGATGCCGCAAAGGCCGACCACGCGACCGCCCTCCACGATGGGAAATTTATACGAAATGCACCAGCTCGAACGACCGTCGGCCTGCGGCACGCGCTGCAATCGGTCGTGGATTTCGATGCGCTCGTCGAGCACGGCGCGATCCTGTGCGTAGTAGAACGATCCGTAGGGCTCCGGAAACAGCTCGCCCGCCGTGCGGCCGATGAGGTCGCTCTTGCTGCGCACGCCGCAGCGGTCGACCAGCGTGCGGTTGACCGCGACATAGCGCGCTTCGCGGTTTTTCACGAAAAACAGCGTGTCCTGCGCGCAATCGAACAGCCGCTCGGCGACGATCGCCGCGGACTGCATGGAAACGGAAACGCCGCCCGCCAGCCCGCTGCCGGCGCTTTGCTGGAGCCTGGACATCGCACCCTCCCGTGCCTGCGGCGCCTGCGGCCGCCTCGACGCGCAGCGACGCCCCCGCGTCAGCTACGGCCCTATCCGACACCCCGATTGTCGGATCCGATCAATACCTGCCCGACCGGAGCGTCGATAGTAGCCGGGTTTCGTCTCCGGTAAATGCCGGGACCGAAGCTGGCGGCCCTCTCTCCGCCGTTCCGTGCGCGGTTCCCCTGTCCTCGTGTGGAGAAATGTCGATGAAGACGCAGTTTCGCTTTGCCGCACTTTGTTTGGCGCTGGGTTCGGCGCTGTTCGCCGCCGAAAGTTTCGCCGCCGTCGCGACCCCGGCCGCGTTCGATCACGCGCTGCGCCCGCTCACGCGCATCGAGCATCAGCTCATGCCTGCCGTCGACCTGAACGCGCTCACGCGCGAAGACGCGACGCGGCGCTCGCAGGATCTGCCGCCGCGTTTCGCCGCGCCGATTCCGGTGCAGATCACGCCGGCCAAGAGCGGCACCTGGGAGGCGCTCGACGCGCAGACCAGCATCTGGCGCCTGCGCATCAGCTCGCCCGGCGCCTACTCGATCAACCTCGGCTTCACGCGCTATCACATGCCCGACGGCGGCCGTCTGCTGGTCTATCCGGCCGGCCTTCGCGCCGACGGCGACCGCTCGCTCGTACGCACATTCGATGCAAAAGACAATGCGGAACACGGGCAATTGTGGACTCCGGTCGTCGCCGGCGACGATGTCGTCGTCGAAGTCGTCGTGCCGAACGCACAGCGCGACGCGCTGCAGCTCGAACTCACCCAGGTCGGCCACGACTACCGCGGCTTCAATCGCGTCGCGAGCGAGATCAGCGGCGCCGGCGCGAAAGATGCCGGCGACGTGTCCGGCTCGTGCAACGTCGACGTGAAGTGCCCTGAAGGCGACCCGTACCGCGACCAGATCCGCTCGGTCGCGGTCTATTCGACCGGCGGCAGCACGTTCTGCACCGGCAGCCTCGTCAACAACACGGCGCAGGACAGGAAACCGTACTTCCTGACCGCGTACCACTGCAGCATCACGTCGAGCAACGCGGCTTCGCTCGTCGTGTACTACAACTTCGAGAACTCGTACTGCCGCCCGGTCAACAGCGCGGCCTCGGGCCAGGCGGGCGACGGCAATCTCAACACGTTCCAGACCGGCGCATTCTTCCGCGCGGGCAACTCGGCATCCGACTTCACGCTGGTCGAACTCGACGAAGCGCCGCCGGCCGCGGCGAACGTCTACTACGCCGGCTGGGACCGTCGCAGCCAGAACTTCCCGTCGGCGTTCGGCATCCACCATCCGTCCACGGCCGAGAAGCGCATCAGCCTCGCCAACGGCGCGACCGCGACGACGAGCTACAACTCCACCGCCGAACCCGGCGACGGCACGCATGTGCAGGCACGCTGGCGTCCCGGCATCGGCGTGACCGAACCCGGATCCTCCGGCTCGCCGCTGTACAGCAACGAAAAGCGTGTGATCGGCCAGCTCCACGGCGGGCCGTCCTCGTGCAGTGCGACCGACACGAACAAGCGCGACTACTACGGCCGGCTCTCGGTCAGCTGGACCGGCGGCGGCACCAACAGCACGCGCCTGTCGAACTGGCTCGATGCGGGCAATACCGGCGCGCAGACCGTCGACGGCCTCAACGGCAGCGGCGGCGGCGGCAATCTGCCGCCGACGGCGAACTTCTCCTACGTCGTCAACGGGCTCAGCGTGAACTTCACCGACGGTTCGAGCGACAGCGACGGCAGCATCGCCTCGCGCAGCTGGAACTTCGGCGACGGCACCACGTCGACCGCGACGAACCCGAACAAGACCTACGGCGCGTCGGGCACCTACAACGTCGTGCTGACCGTGACCGACAACGGCGGCGCGACGGCGAGCGTGACCAGGCAGGTCGTCGCCGGCGTCGTGGTCGACAACTTCCTGACCAACGGCGTACCGGTCAACAACCTCAGCGGCGCGGCCAACAGCGAACAGACCTGGATGCTCAACGTGCCCGCGGGCGCGAGCAACCTGAAGTTCGTCACGAGCGGCGGCACCGGCGACGCGGACATGTACGTGAAGTTCGGTTCGGCGCCGACCACGTCGAGCTACGACTGCCGCCCGTACCTCTCGGGCAACAACGAGACCTGCACCATCGCCACCGCCCAGGCCGGCACCTACTTCGTGAAGATCCGCGGCTACAGCGCCTACTCGGGCCTGAGCCTCACCGGCAGCTTCACGACGGGCGGCGGCGGCACGCAGACCTACAGCAACACGACGGATTTCGCGATCGGCGACAACACGACCGTCGACAGTCCGATCACCGTGTCGGGCCGCACCGGCAATGCACCGATCAATGCCTCGGTCACCGTCGCCATCGTGCACACCTACCAGGGTGACCTGAAGGTGGACCTCGTCGCTCCGGACGGCACGCTGTACAACATCCACAACCGCACCGGCGGCGGCACCGACAACATCAACAAGACGGTCACGCTCAATCTCTCGAGCGAACCGCTGAACGGCACCTGGAAGCTGCGCGTGAACGACAACGCGGGCGGCGACACGGGCAGGATCGACAGCTGGTCAATCACCTTCTGAGTCGCCTGAAGTTTCGTTTGGTGCACGAATAGAGAACGGGAAAAACCCTCCCCACCAAGGGGAGGGTTTTTCGTACGGAGGCCTTCATTCCGTCACGATCGGCCATGGAAGTCCGCTTTTTGACTTCCCCCCTCTCGAACATTTTCGTAGGGTTCCCGCCAGCCCCGCTTCGCGAAGCCCGCCGTGAACCCCATCATCTACGCCATCCCGGTCTTCTTCGCGCTGATCGGCATCGAACTCTGGGTCGCGCATCGACGCCGCGCGCGTGCCTACAATTTCGCCGACGCGATCTGCAGCCTGGCGCTGGGCGCGATGTCACAGGTCAGCGGCATCTTTTCCAAGCTCGCCGTCGTCGCCATCTACGTCGCCATCTACGAACACGCTCGCCTGTTCTCGCTGCCCGCCGACAGCCTCGCGGTCTGGCTCTCGGCCCTGCTGATCTACGACTTCCTCTACTACTGGAACCATCGCCTGGGCCACGAAGTGGGCGTGCTATGGGCTGCCCATGTGGTGCATCACCAGAGTGAAGAATTCAACCTTTCCACCGCCCTGCGACAACCGAGTTCGTACTTCCTGCTGAGCTGGATCTTCTACGTGCCGATGGCCGTGCTCGGCTATCCGCCGCTCGTATTCATCGCCGTCGGCCTCATCGATCTCCTGTACCAGTTCTGGATACACACCGAGCAGATCGGCAAGCTCGGCTGGTTCGACCGCGTGTTCGCGTCACCGTCGAATCATCGCGTGCATCACGGCGTCAACGATCGCTACCTCGACAGGAACTACGGCGGCATCCTGATTCTCTGGGACCGCCTGTTCGGCACCTACGCCGACGAGGCGGCGGAAGAACCCGTGATCTACGGCACGCGTTCGCCGCTGCGCCGTTACGACCCGATCTGGTCCAACCTCGAAGTCTATGCAGCGCTCGCGCGCGACAGCTGGCGCACACGGCGCTGGCGCGACAAGCTCGCCGTCTGGTGGAAACCGCCGGGCTGGCGCCCGGCCGACCTCGCCGCCGCCGATGCCAGGCCCGCGTTCGATCCGTATACGCGCGTGAAATACGCGCCGCGCGTCTCCCGGGGCGTGCAGACCTACGTGGCGGTGCAGTTCGCGCTGGCGATGCTGGCGGGCGCCGACTGCCTCGCGCGGGCCGAGCACCTGCCGCTGGCCTGGGGACTCGGCTACGTCGCCTGGACCATCGCGAGCCTCGTCGCGCTCTGCGCCTGGCTCGAAGGCACGCGCCGCGCCCTCGCGCTCGACCTCGCCCGCCTGATCGCCGCCGTGCTCGCGCTTGCGCTCAGCGGCACCTGGTTCGGCATGAACGGGAGTACGCCGCTGCACGCGGTCATCGCCGCCGCGCTGGCCGCGTCGGCGATGGCGGCCATCGTCGTCGCACGATCCGACCCGCAGGAAAGCGCGGAAGCCGCCTAGGCGGGCGAGCGCGATCGAGCCCGGCATCGAGACGATCGAGCCGGGCGAGGCTTCGGACCACGTCAGTCGCTATGCAGCCCCGGGCTCCGCCGCACCGGGATCACGCGGCAGCGAGAAATAGAACGTCGCCCCCTGGTCGACCTTGCCGTCGGCCCAGACGCGGCCGCCGTGGCGCGTGACGATGCGGTGCACGAGAGCCAGGCCGACGCCGTTGCCCGCGAATTCGCTGCTGCCGTGCAGACGCTGGAACACGCCGAACAGCTTGGACTGATAGCGCGGATCGAATCCGGCGCCGTTGTCGCGGACGAAGTAGATGTACTCGGCGGCGTCGCTGATCGCATCGACGGTGATGACCGGGCGCTCGCGCTTCGCGGAGAATTTCAGCGCGTTGGACAGGAAATTGGTCCAGACCTGTTCCAGCAGCACGCGATCGCCGACTGCCGTGGGCAGCGAGCCGACCTGGAATTCGACCGGATTGCCGGTGTGCTGGCTGTTCAGACGCTCGAACACGCCGCGCGCGAGCGCGGTCATGTCCAGCTCGACGGCGCGGATGGCCTGCCGGCCCAGGCGCGCGAACATCAGCAGGTCGTCGATCAGCACGCCCATGCGCAGGGTCTCGTTCTGGATGACCTCGACCTTCTGGCGCGCCTCGGCATCGAGCTGGTCGGCGTGCTGGCGTCCGAGCAGCTTGGCGAACCCCGCGACGACGCGCACGGGCGCGCGCAAATCGTGCGACACCGAGTAGCTGAAACCCTCCAGATCCCGATTGCTCGCCTCGAGTTCCGCCGTGCGCTCGGCGACGCGGCGCTCGAGTTCCGCGTTGAGTTTGCGCAGCGCGTCTTCGGCCATGCGCTGGTCGTGGATGTCGCTGACGGTACCTATCCACTCGTGCACATTGTCCACTTCTCCGACGATGGGCACGGCACGCAGGCCGACGTAGCGGTAGCTGTGCGTGGGCGCGTGCCAGAGCCGCAGCTCGAGCTGGAACAGGCCGGGTGCCTCGATCGCGCCGGCCCAGGCCGCCTCCAGCGCGTCGCGATCGCGCGGCTCGAAAGCGTTGCGCCAGCCCAGGCCGAGATAGCGCGCGGATTCCTGACCCGTATACGCCTGCCACGACGCCTGTTCCTCGTTCATGCGGCCGCCGCCGTCGGTCGTCCACACCACCGAGGTGATGGCCGCGACCAGCGTGCGACTGCGCCGCTCGGTCACGTGCAGCGCCTGCTCGGCTTCGCGCCGTTCCGCGATCTCGTGCTCCAGCTTGCGGTTGGACGATTCCAGGATCTCCGCGCGCACGCCGATTTCGGCGAGCATTTCATTGAACGCATCGACGAGGTAGCCGACCTCGTCCTGCGTCGAGCGGGTCGCGCGCAGGCTGAAATCGCGCCGCTCCATCACGTTGCGCGCGACGTCGGACACTTCGACGATGGGCCGCGTGATCTGCGCGCCGAGACGCGCGGACAGCGCCAGCGCCGCCACGAGGCTGGCCAGCATGACCAGGGCCAGGATGCCCAGGTAGTTGATCAGGCGATCGACCAGCTGATACTCCGCACGCAGGTAGACCGTACCGACGATCTCGTTGCGGTCGACGATGCGCTTGAACACGACCAGTTCGCCGCGCTCGATCTTGAAGCCGTCGAGATCGGGAATGGTCGGGAACGGTGCCGCCGCGGCGCCGTCGCGCACATAGTTCGCGAACAGCGCGCCGCGCGCCGTGTAGATGGCCGCCGCGAGGATCGCGGGCCGCGCCTTGAGCAGCGCCAGGTTCTCGCCCGCAACCTTGGGATCGTCGAAGGCCAGTGCCGGCGCGCTGGCCTGGCCCAGGATATCGGCCTGAGTCTGCAGGTCGGCCACCCAGACGTGCTGATAGGTGCGCACGTCGTAGGCGACCATCGCGATGCTGGTGATCACCAGCGCCGCCAGCGTCGTCGCCACAACCAGCAGCTGCAGCTTGCGTCGCACCGTGCGGGCGGCCCAGGACCCCATGTCAACGGGTCTCCTCGGGGCGCAGGTTGTGAGCGACGGTCAGCAGTCGCGAGCTGAGCTTGAGGCCGCGCTGCTCGGCGCCGGCGGCGGAAATCTCGAAGCGAACGCGTCCTTCCGCAACGATGAAATTGATCACGCTGCCCTTGCTAAGGGCGCTTTCGGCTTCGGTCACCACGAGCACGGGTTTGGCACCGGTCGCAACCAGCACCTCGGCCAGCCCCGTGCCCGACCCGACGAACAGCACGTTGACGTCGGTGAGGTCGTCGCTGCCGCGAAGCAGCCTGACCTGCAGCGGGTGTGTCTCTATGCTGCGCCCGCTCACGGCGCGGCCGAGCTCGTCGGCGAGCGAGCGGTCGCCGAGCACCCCGAACACCAGCGGCGAATCCGGCGCGGCGAACACGCCGTCGGGCCAGTTCACGTAGGTGGCGAACTTGTAGATGAAGGCCGCTTTTACCCGCTTTTCGAGCGGCGCTTCCGCACCGTCGCTGTTCGCCGCGACGCCGAGCGACAGCAGCAGGCCCAACAGCAGCCCCAGGGCGGACCACGGCGCGCGACGGCTCACCAGCGCCATTCCACGTCGACCGATCCTTCGCGACCGAATTCGCTGCGCTGGCTCAGCACGCCGGGCTCGAATTCCGGATGCCGCACGTCGAACAGATTGCGTAGGCGCAACGCGACGTCGAGCCGCTGCGACGCTCGCCAGGTGTAGCCGGCATCGAACACGGCGTAGCCCGGAATCGCCGGAGACGGCAGCTTGCTGACCGCGCGTGCGGCGAAATCGAGTTCGTGACGCGGCGCGAGCTGCAGCGTGCCGCGCAACTGCGCCTGATGGCGCGGATCATTGCCGAGGTCGGTCGTGCCTTCCGGATCGCGCCCGCCGGGCTTCTGCCGAAGATGCTTGCGCAACTCCACGAGACCCGCGGCAAGACGCAGGCGCTCGCTGAGCCGCAGCGTGGCCCAGGCCTCCACGCCGCTCGTCGTGCCTTCGGTGAGGTTGACGACGAAGAAACCGCCGCCGCTCGTCGCGGGCTGCCCGCTGCGCAGCTTGTCGTAGCGGTGATGGAACGCGGTCAGCGACCACGAGAACCGGTCCTCGGACTGGCCGCGGAAACCGAGTTCGAACACATTGGCTATTTCGGACACGAAGTCCGGGCCGCCGCGGATCGCATACGGCGGCGCGGCGGGAAAGAAGAATTCCTTGTCGATGCGCGCCGGCGCACGCACCGCACGCGATGCGGCCGCCCAGACCAGATGATCGGGCGCCGTCTTCCAGGCCACGCGCACGCTCGGCAGCACTTCGGTGCCGGTGTAGATGTTGCGATCGAGCTTGAGCCCGAGCGTCGCCTGCACGCTGTCGCCGAGCCGCACTTCGTCCTGCACGAACAGGTTCGACCACCGCAGCGTGCGCCGCGACGGAATGAAGGTCGCGATCAATCCCTTCTCGACGCGGTCGCGAGCCTGCCGATAGCCGCCGCCCCAGATCAGCGTCTGCACCGACAACGGCACACTGTGCTGGAACTCGATGTCGGCCACGTCCATGCGGTCGTGGAACAGGACCGGGTCGTCGCGCCGGGTACGATCGAACCACGCCTGTACGCGCCAGTGCGAACCGCCGTCGAGGTTGCGGTTCCAGCGCGCCAGCAGGTTGGAGCCGGACACTTCGACCGGTCCGAACGGGCGCACTTCCGATTCGCCGCGATAGCTGTCGCCCTGCAGCGTGAAGCCATTCGCCGCATCGCCCCAGTCCGCGCGGAAGCCCGCCTGCGCGCTGTCCCAGGCGTCCGCCTGCGGCCGATGCCGCGCATCCCAGGTGTTGTCGATACGCACGCGCCGTGCGTAGACGCGATAGCTGCCGTCGGTGCCCAGCGCGCCGCCCTGGCGCAACGCCGCCGCACGCTGATCGCTGCCGACCGCCGCCGCGAGCACACCGCCGCGCGTCGCACTGGCCGGCCGCGTGATCACGTTGATGACGCCGTTGACCGCGTTCGCGCCCCAGAGCGTCGCGCCGGGACCGCTGATGACCTCGATGCGGTCCACGTCCTGCAGCATCACTTCCTGCGAATCCCAGAACACGCCCGAGAACAGCGGCGTGTACACCGTGCGCCCGTCGATGAGCACGAGCAGCTTGTTGCCCAGCGAATTGTTGAACCCGCGTGCGGTGATCGCATAGTTCGCGCCGTTGACGCGCGCGATCTGCAGGTTCGGCGCGAGACGCAAGGCTTCGGGCAAGGTCACCGCGCCGGAGCGGCGGATATCGTCGGCCGTGATGACGTAGATCGAGGCCGCCGCATCGAGCAGCCGTTCGGCCCGACGCGACACCGAGGTGACTTCGATGTCGCCCAGCTGTTCGAGACTGAGATCGGCGAGGTTTTCCGTCTGCGGGCCGCCGGCCCCGGCGGCGCCGGCCAGCGACAGACTCGCGGTGAACACGAAGCCGTGCCACCCGCCGCCCGCCGCAACGCGCCGCGGCGAATCCTGTCCGAAGCGAACGTTCATCCGAGTCCCCCGATGCCCCACAGCGCCAGGACTGCACCGAACACCGGCACATGGGACCGCAACGTCGTGCCGCGTCGTCGGCCCGATATTCATGCCCGTCTTCATAAAAATCAACTTTTGCAGCAGGCGGCAAGGCGGCGTTTTGCGGCGGCGCGCGCCGCGACGACCACGACCGCGACGACCGTTGCGCCCGGTGCGGGCTGAACGCCGCGAAGCCCTCTCACCTCGACGGCATCGGGCGCCGCACACTCATTTGTTCATATGTTCACTTTGCGTTGGCAAGCTCGCCCCCTGCCCGCCCGATCACCCGGGCGAGGGCATGTGGGGCAGCAACTTGTCCAGCGTGATCGGGTAGTCCCGGACGCGCACGCCAGTCGCGTTGTAGATCGCATTGGCGACGGCCGCGCCGACGCCGCAGATACCCAGTTCGCCGACCCCCTTGGCCTTCATCGGCGACGACACCGGATCGGTCTCGTCGAGGAAGATGACTTCCTGATGCGGAATGTCGGCATGCACCGGCACTTCATAGCCGGCGAGATCGTGATTGACGAAGAAGCCGAGACGCTTGTCGAGCGCGAGCTCCTCCATGAGGGCCGCACCTGCCCCCATGGTCATCGCACCGATCACCTGGCTGCGTGCGGATTTCGGATTGAGTATCCGACCGGCGGCGCACACCGCGAGCATGCGTCGTATCCGGATCTCGGCGGTCGCCGCATCCACGCCGACCTCGACGAAATGCGCGCCGAACGTGGACTGCTGGAATTTCTTGTCGAGATCGCCGTATTCCATCGTGTCCTCGGCGACGAGACCCGCGTCTCCGGCCGCCTCGGCCAGCGATACGCTGCGATCGTCGGAACGGACGCTGCCGTCCGCGAATTCCGTCCGTGCCGGATCGAAGCCGAGTTTCCGCGCCACGGCTTCCCGCAATGTGACACAGGCCGCATAGACGCCGGCCGTGGAGCTGTTGGCGCCCCATTGCCCGCCGGATCCTGCGGAAACCGGATACGCCGAATCGCCCAGGCGAACGACGACGCGATCCAGCGGAACGCCCATCATCTCGGCCGCGGTCTGCCCGATGATCGTGTAGGTGCCTGTGCCGATGTCGGTCATGTCGGTCTCGACCGTCACGATGCCGCGTCCGTCGAGGCGGACGCGCGCAGCGGACTTCATCAGCAGATTGTTGCGGAACGCGGACGCCATGCCCGTGCCGACGAGCCAGCGCCCGTCGCGGGACTTGCCGGGAACCGCGGACCGTCTGTTCCAGCCGAAACGCTCCGCACCGGTGCGAAGGCATTCGACGAACCGGCGCTGGGAGAACGGTCGCGCGGGCTTTTCGGGATCCACCTGCGTGTCGTTGCGGATGCGGAACTCGACCGGGTCCAGTCCGAGTTTCTCCGCCATCTCGTCCATGGCGACTTCCAGCGCCATCAGGCCCGGAGCCTCGCCGGGCGCACGCATCGCATTGGCCTCGGGGAGATCGAGTACGGCGAGCCGCATCTTCGTCATGCGGTTGGCTCCCGCGTACAGCAGCCGGGTCTGTTGCACGGCGACCTCCGGGCCGCCGCCGGGAAGATCGCCGGACCAGCTCTCATGCCCGATCGCCAGGATCTTGCCGTCCTTCGATGTGCCGATACGCAGACGCTGGATCGTCGCAGGCCGATGCGTGGTGTTGTTGAACATCAACGGACGCGTGAGCGCGACCTTGACCGGACGTTTCACCGCCCTGGCGCCCAGCGCGGCGAGGAGCGCATCCGCGCGGACGAACAATTTCCCGCCGAAGCCGCCGCCGATGTAGGGCGATACCAGACGTACGTTTTCCTTCGGAATGCCGAGCGTTTTCGCCACGTCGCCGACGCCCCAGGCGATCATCTGGTTGGATGTCCAGAGCGTCACCTTGTCGCCGTCCCATGCGGCGATCGAGGCGTGCGGTTCCATCATCGCGTGCGACTCGTCGGGCGTGGTGTAGGTCTCGTCCAGTTGCACGGGCGCCTGCCTGAAAGCGCCGTCGAAATCCCCGGTCCCGGTATCTTTTTCGCTCTCGCCCTGAGGCATCGTGGCCGAGTCCTTCGCCTTCGCGAGATCGTACGCGCCCTTGCCGCGCACGTAGTCGACGCGGATCAGATTCGCGGCGGCACGCGCCTGTTCGAAGGTTTCGGCCACCACCAGCGCAATGGCCTGGTGGTAGTGCTGGATCTCGGGCCCGCCCAGCAGCCTTGCCGTGTTGAAATTGCCTTTGTCGAGCTTGCCCGCGTTCTTCGCGCTGACGACGGCGAGGACGCCGGGCGCCTTGCCCGCGGCGCTGTCATCGAGAAACGCGATGCGGCCTTTCGCGATCCCGGCGCCGACGACATAGCCGTACGCCGCGTTCGGCGCGACATCGTTGCGTTCATAGGCATACGGCGCCGCGCCCGTGGTCTTGAGCGGCCCGTCGATGCGATCGGTCGGCTTGCCGATCACCTTGCCCTGATCGATGGGATTGGTCGTCGCAGGCGTGTCGAATTTCATGACGAGCGCTCCGCATCCAGCAGGACCGCCGCGATGGTCCGTTCGACCAGGGGCAGCTTGAAGGCGTTGTCACGGGTCGTCTTCGCGCCCTCGAGCAGGCGCGCCGCCACGGCTTTCGCGCCGCGGGACAGTTCCGCCTCCGCCGTCTCCAGGCGCCAGGGTTTGTGCGCGATGCCGCCCACGGCAATGCGTCCGCTGCCGTCGCTGCGGATGATGCCGGCCACGGAAACGAGCGCGAACGCATACGACGCGCGATCGCGCACTTTGCGATAGATCTGCGTTCCGCCCAGGGGTTTCGGCAGGACCACGGCGGTGATCAGTTCGCCCGGAGCCAGCGTGGTCTCCACGTGTGGCGTGTCGCCCGGAAGGCGATGGAGCTCCGCGATAGGAATGGTCCTCGACGTACCGTCCGGCTTGATCGTCTCCACCGTCGCGTCGAGCGCGCGCATCGCCACGGCCATGTCGCTGGGATGCGTCGCGATACAGGCGTCGCTGGTTCCGACGACCGCATGCTGCCGGCTGAATCCGCCGATCGCAGCGCAGCCGCTTCCGGGCTTGCGTTTGTTGCAGGGCTGGTTGGTGTCGTAGAAATAGGGACAACGCGTACGTTGCAGCAGATTGCCGGCGGTGGTCGCGCGGTTGCGCAACTGACCCGAAGCGCCGGCCAGCAATGCGCTGGACAGAACGCCATAGTTGCGCCGTATGCGCGGATCCGCGGCAAGGTCGGTGTTGCGGACCAGCGCGCCGATGCGCAGTCCGCCGTCGCCGGCGTCTTCTATCGAGTCCAGGCCCAATCGGTTCACGTCGATCAGGTGTGCCGGCGTCTCGATCTCGAGCTTCATCAGATCGAGGAGATTGGTGCCGCCGGCGATGAATCTGGCGCCTTTCGTGCGCGCCGCCGCGGCGGCGGCATCGGCGGGCGAAGCCGCTCGCTCATAGCTGAAGGCCTTCATGTCGCGCTCCCCGCCACGTCCGCAATCGCATCGACGATGTTGGAGTAAGCCCCGCACCGGCAGATGTTGCCGCTCATGCGTTCGCGCAACTCGGCAGGCGTCACTTGCGGCGTTGCGCGCAGGTCGGTCGTTGCATGGCTCGGAATGCCTGCCTTGATTTCATCCAGCACGGCGACGGCGGAACAGATCTGGCCCGGCGTGCAATAGCCGCATTGATAGCCGTCGTGTTTCACGAACGCCGCCTGCATCGGATGCAGGCGATCGGGCGTACCGAGGCCTTCGATGGTCGTGATGCTGTCGCCTTCGTGCATCATCGCCAGCGACAGACACGCATTCATCCGGCGTCCGCCGACGATGACCGTGCACGCTCCGCACTGGCCGTGGTCGCAGCCTTTCTTGGTGCCGGTCAGATGGAGGTGCTCGCGCAGCGCATCGAGTAGCGTCGTGCGCGTGTCCAGCTCGAGCGCGCGCGATTCGCCGTTGACGCTGAAGGACACCTTCGACATCACCGGTCGCTTCGCGGTTTCGGGCGGAAACGTCTGCGCGGCGATCGCCGCGGCGCCGGGAGCCATCGTGGCGGCGGCGGAAGTGGCGCCCGCGATCAGGAACTGCCGGCGCGTGAGAGCGAGTGAGAGATCTTCTTCCATGGCTGGTGTCTACCCGGGCGAGCAGGAAGCGCACGCGTCGGCGAGCGCGGACAACGAGCGGCGTATTCGTACTCGACGCGCCGCTACGACGACGTGAATGAACACGCGCGCCGGCATGCCGCCTGCCGGCCTCTTCGTCGGACGAGAAAGCATCGGCGGAAGACCTTGACGGCCGTTCCGGCCGATGGTGAGGACGCCGGAGATTTTTCTCCGCCCCACCGCCGCCCTGACTGGAAAAATCGTGCGGCGGCCGGAACGTTCGGCCGCTGCGCCCTGACGCCGTTAAGAAATCCGTGCACCAGCGCGACCGGCATCGCGCCCGGTCGGCAGCGTGTGAGAAACTTCGCCGACGTGCGGGATACCGCCGTTCCGGTTGCGCCGGAATGCGCGCGCCACACGCGCACGACAGGGGAAAATCTATGCAATGGTGGTCGAATGCCGCGCGCGCCGGCTGGCTGGCTGTGCTCGCATGGTCCGGCGGCGCTTTCGCGGATGTGCAGATTCCGGCCGGCGCCCGCTGGGAACAGGGCGATGCGCAGCTGAGCCTGGGCGGCGGCAACCTCGCCGTGGGCGGCCGGCTCGCGCTCGGTGGCGGTCTGATCGATAGCGTCGCGGGTCTCGACCTCGCCGCGGGCGGCCAGCTCGATGCGGGCGCCGGCACGATCCGCGTCGCCGGGCCCTGGCGCAATCTCGGCAACTTCTCGGCCGGCACGAGCCGCGTCGAATTCATCGATGGCGCAGTGAGCAGCACCGACGTCGGCGGCAACACGCGTTTCCACCAGGCCGTCTGGAACAGCGGCAGCGGCAAGACCTGGCGCTTCGCCGCCGGCACCACGCAGACCTTCGCCGGCCGCCTGGAAATCCATGGCGTCGCAGGGCAGCCGATCCGCCTGACCAGCGACGCGCCGCGCCAAGTCGCCTTCTTCAACCTGATCGCCGGCGGCACGCAGGACATCACCCAGGTCAGCGTGACCGACGTGCACGCCATCGGCCAGCACCTGGCACCGACGCAGCTCAACCAGGGCGGCAGCAATGCGCTCGGCTGGTTCGGCGGAGTCATCAACAGTGTCGTGCAGATTCCCGCGCTGTCGAGCGCGATGCTCGCCCTGCTCGCCGGACTCTTCGTGCTGATCGTCCTTCATTCGCGGCGCGTCTGACGCCGTCTTTCCGGATCCTCACCATGCCCATGCATCGCCCCACTCTGCTCGCCTCCGCCCTGACCGTCGCGCTGGGCACGCTCGCCGCGTCCGCCCAGGCGCAGCAGGACGTCGTCGTCACGCCGCCGGCCGGCGGCGGATTCGAAGTCCGCAACGCGCCGGCCACGCCGGCGTTCCGCGTCAACGGGGACGGCACCGTCGCCGTGCCGGGACTGCCGGCCGCGGCAGCGCAGAGCAGCGTGGTCTGCGCTGCCGCGAACGGCGTGCTCGGCCCCTGCGCGGCCGGAGCGGTCGTCGGTGCCACGGGCGCGACCGGCCCGACCGGCGCGACGGGGCCGACGGGGCCGACGGGACCGGCGGGCGCCACGGGCGGCACCGGAGCGACGGGCGTCATGGGTCCGACCGGCGCGACGGGCGCGGCCGGACCGACCGGTGCGACAGGTCCGGCCGGAATGGCGGGACCGACCGGCGCCACGGGCGCTGCTGGCGCGACGGGCCCCACGGGCGGGGCGGGCGCAACCGGACCGGCGGGTGCCACGGGGCCGACCGGAGCGGCCGGGCCGACCGGCGCCACAGGCATTGCCGGGGCGACAGGAGCGACGGGGGATATCGGCCCAGCCGGACCCACTGGTGCGGCGGGCGCGGTCGGCGCCACCGGAGCGACGGGCGCCACCGGTGCGGCCGGTCCGGCCGGCGCAACCGGCAGTACGGGCGCAGCCGGTCCGACCGGTGCCACGGGCATCACGGGTGCGACCGGCGCGGCAGGTCCGACGGGTGCCACCGGCAGCACCGGCGCAGCCGGAGCCACCGGCAACGCCGGCCCGACCGGCGCCACGGGTCCCGCTGGCGCGACCGGCGCGGCAGGTCCGACGGGGGCGACCGGAGCCGCGGGCGCGACCGGCGCCGCCGGTGCGACCGGCACCGCGGGGACGCCCGGCGCGACTGGGGCCACCGGAGCGACGGGTGCCACCGGCGCAACGGGCGCCACCGGTGCGACCGGCCCGGCCGGCAGCATCACCTCGGCGCCTGCCGGCGGCGACCTCGCCGGAACCTACCCCGACCCGACCATCGCCGCGACCGCGACGGCAGGCAATCACATCGCCACGGCCGTCAACCTCGGCAGCACGGCGATCGATACGGCCCATGTCGAGGGCGACGTCGAGATCGCGCCGGCGGCGGCGCAGAGCAGCGCGAGCACCGCCAACGATCTGGTCAGCCTGCGTCTGGTCGGCAGCGGCACGCTCGGCAGCAGCGGCAACGCCGATCTGCTCTCGCTGAGCGCCGCCGGCAACTACATCGTGGGCGGCTCGCCCACGACGCGCGACCAGGAACGCTTCCGCGTCGACAACGCCGGCGGCCTGCTGTCCGTCGGCGAGACGGACCTGGGCAGCATTCCGGCCGAGAGCAGCGGTACGCGCTTCATGTGGCATCCGGCCAAGGGCGCGATCCGCGCAGGCCGCATCGACGGCACGCAATGGGACGACCCCAACATCGGATACTGGTCGACCGCGTTCGGCAACAACGTGCGCGCCTCGGGCGACTATGGCTTCGCCAGCGGCCAGAACACTACCGCCGCCAACGTTCACTCGACTGCGATGGGTCACTTCAGCTCAGCCACGGGTGCGGCATCGGTCGCGCTCGGCTACTACGCCCACACCAACGCGCGTCAGGGTTCGTTCGTGTTTTCCGATCGTTCGGTGCTGGACGACGGCAACATCAGCACCGACGAATCGTTCAGGGCCACCGTCAATCATTCGTTCAACGTGCGCGCCACGGGCGGCTACTGGCTGTGGACCAACACCGGCGTCAACACCGGCCTGCGCCTGAGCCACTTGACGCCATCCAACACCAACTACGGCAGCTTCATCTGGACCGACCGGAGCTCCGACACCGCGGTCAACGCCACCTCGCAGAACCAGACGATCTTCCGCTCCAGCGGCGGCTACTGGCTTTATTCCGACGCGGGCCTGAGCGCCGGCGTGGCGCTGGCACCGGGCGGTGGCTCGTGGACCAGCATTTCGGATCGCCACCTGAAGGCGAACTTCGCGCCGGTCGACGGCGAAGACCTGCTGCGCCGCCTGCGCACCGTGCCGATCACGACCTGGAACTACAAGGCCGAAGGCGAACACGTGCGCCACATGGGCCCGATGGCGCAGGACTTCTCCGCGGCATTCGCGCTCGGTGACAGCGACACGCGTATCGCGACCATCGACCCCGACGGCGTCGCACTCGCCGGCGTGAAGGCACTCGACCAGCGCACGCTCGACCAGGAAGCGCAGATCGAATCGCTCGAGGCGGAGCTCGCGAAGAAACAGGCCCGCATCGACGCGCTCGAGGCGCGACTGAACCAGATCGAGCAAAAGCTTTCGAAGAGTGTGCGCGAGCCCTGAGGGCCGGCGATCGATCACGCTACTGCGCGCCCATCGGGGCGCGCAGTTTTCGACGCGGGAGCCCCGGCGGACTACGCCAAAAAAGCACTGAAGCGCGCAACGCTGCGGATTCATGCAGCGCCGAGTTCGCTGCGATCGGCGCACAGCACCGGCTCACCGCAACCCGCGGATGCACCGCGCAGCGGAATGTCAGCGCCGCATCGACGCCGGCAAATAGCGCGTCGGCAGGTTCGAGCTTTCGGTCCAGTTCTGGTGTTCGTCGACCTGCATCGTGATTTCCGCATCGGCGATGCGGCTGCCGAGGTTGCGCAGCGTCGCGCGGATTTCGCAGTTGGCGCCGAAGCCCTTGAACTCGATGCGTTCGACGTAGGCGTCGGCGTAGCTCTCGGCCGCGTCGAAGCCCTCGTCGCCGTTCTTCGGGCAGCGGCCGTTGCTCAGGGAGAACTCCACGACGCTGACGCGCATCATGGCCATCGTACGGTGGGCCTGCATCACCTTCGCGCGCACCGTGTAGTCGTTGTAGGCCGGAATCGCGATCGCGGCGATGATGCCACCGAAGACGATGAGGCAGCCGAACAGCACGCCGAAGACGACGAGCACGATCTTCGCGCCGTTGCGTTTCGGCGGCTCGCGCCGAACGGGTGCCGCGCGCGGGACCGGCGGCGGCGCACCGGCAATGCCGAGCTGTGCGGCGACCTGCGCGAGCGGCAGCCAGTTCGGCAGCTGTTCGTGCCAGACCAGCGTGCTCATGTCGATATCGCCGCGGCGGAAGGCCGCGGCGAGTTCGGCTGCCGCGACCGGTCCCTGCTGCTGCCGTTGCCGGTCGGCGTAATACCACTGCTGAGCCATCGTCGTTCTCCCCTGGATTGTTCCGCAGTCTAGTGGCGGGCGCTGCCGCTTCCAACGGACCGCCTGCGCTCAGAGCCGCGCGGCGCGCTTGACCGCGAGGTAGTGCTGCACGAGCGCGGCCGGCAGCTCCGCGCAGGTCACGTCGAGCACGTCGGTACCCTGTGCGCGCAGCGCCTCGTGCGCGAGCGTGCGCTGTTCGATGTACTGCGCGAGCGCACCGACGCCGATCGCGTCGGCGAGATCGGCGACGGGCTGATCGAGCGGCCGTTCCAGCGCCTGTTCGCGCAGGCTCGCGACGCAGACCAGGTGGCGTTTCTGCAGCTGGCGCACGGCGCTGAGCAGATCGTCGATGTCCTCGTCGCGCACGTTGGTGATCAGCAGCACCAGCGAGCGGCGCTGCTGACGCAGCGCGAGCTGCTTGGCTGCGTCGAGGTAATCCGTCGCGAGTGGCGTCGCATGCAGGTCGAAGGTGCTGTTGAGCAGCGCGTCGATGGTGCCGAGCCCGCGGCGCGGCGCGAAGTAGCGCGTTTCGCCGCCCGCGGCGAGCAGTCCGACGCCGTCGCCCTGGCGCAGCGCGATGTACGCGACCATCAGCGCGGCGTTGAGGCAGTGGTCGAAGTGCGCGAGGTTGCCGTCGCGCGCGAGCATGCGGCGGCCCGTATCGACGAGCAGCAGCACCTGCTGGTTGCGCTCGATCTGGTAGTCGCGCGAGATCAGCTTGCGCGCGCGCTGGCTCGCCTTCCAGTCGATCTGGCGCAGCGCGTCGCCGCTGCGGTATTCGCGCAGCTGCTGGAATTCGGTGCCTTCGCCGCGGCGGCGTTTCAGATGCGCGCCGACGACGCGCGAGGCGCGCTCGGCGCCGACGAGCGCGAGCTTCGCGAGCGGCGCGAAGTTCGGATACACGCGCACGGTCTGCGCGAGCGGCACGCGCCGCTGCTGGCGCCAGAGCCGCAGCGGCGACAGCAGGCGCAGGTCGCAGCCATCGAACGCGAACGCGCCGCGCTCGGTCGGCGTCAGGCGATAGGTCAGTTCGATTTCGCGTCCGGCCGGCAACGCAACGCGGCGCGGCAGTCCGAACACGGGCCAGTCGCCGGGATGGTGATCGTGGATGTCGAACGCCTGTACGCGCGCCAGTACGCTGCGCAGCCGCAGCATGACCGGCCGCTCGACGCCGACCGGCACGACTTGCGGCAGGTCGCGTTCGATCTGCGGCGACGGCGTGCGCTTGAGCGCGAACGCGTCGGGCAGCGCGATCGCCGCGACCAGCGCCGCGGCGGCGAGCGGCAGACCCGGCGGCATGAGCCCGACCGCCGTGAGCACGCCTGCGAGCGCGCACGCGACGAGCGCGGCGATCAGGGCCGGCGCCGGTCTCATCGACGCGGCGCTTCCACTTTGGTCAGCAGCGCCTCGAGCACGTCGTCGATGCGGCGGCCTTCGATCTGCATTTCCGGCGCGAGGCTGACGCGGTGACGCAGCGCGGGCTTGGCCACGTTGCGCACGTCGTCGGGCGTGACGAAATCGCGGCCGTCGAGCACCGCCTGCGCACGCGCCGCGCGCACGAGCGCGAGGCTGCCGCGCGGACCCGCGCCCATGCTCAGGCCCGGCCATTCGCGCGTCGCGCGCGTGATGCGCACGGCGTAGTCGAGCACCACCGGATCGACGCTGACGAGCGCCGTGCCGAGCTGCATCGCGACGATGTCTTCGGGCTTCGCGACAGGACGCACGCGAGACAGATCGAAGTCGCTCGCGCTGCGGCCGTGGCTGACCGCATTGACCATGCGCACCTCGTCCTCGTGCTCCGGATAGTTCATGAGGATCTTGATCAGGAATCGATCGAGCTGCGCTTCGGGTAGCGGATAAGTGCCTTCCTGCTCGATCGGGTTCTGCGTCGCGACCGTGAGGAACGGCGGCGACAGCGCGAAGCTGCGCGATTCGATCGTGACCTGCTGTTCCTGCATGACTTCGAGCAGCGCGGCCTGGGTCTTGGCCGGCGCGCGATTGATTTCGTCGGCGAGCAGCAGGTTCGTGAACACCGGCCCGCGGCGGATCTTGAAGCTCTCGGTCTTCGGATCGTAGAACGCGTGGCCGCTGACGTCGCTCGGCATCAGGTCGGGCGTGAACTGCACGCGCGCGAAGCCGCATTCGAGCGCCGTCGCGAGCGAGCGCACCAGCAAGGTCTTGCCGAGCCCGGGCACGCCCTCGAGCAATACGTGCCCGCCTGCGAGCAACGCGATCAGCAGTTGGTCGAGCACTTCGGTCTGGCCGACGAAGGCTTGCGCGATCTGCCGGCGGATCGCGTCGGTGCGTTCGACCAGGTTGGCGCCGGTGATGGCCACGCGGACTTCGGTGTTCATATCAGGGCTCGCAATTGCATGAGGGTTCGAATGGCGGCAAGGAAGTGTTCGGGCCGCGCGAGTTCCTGCGGCTGCAGGGCCTGGCGCACGCGCGACGCGGGAATCTGGTGGCGTTCGGACAAGGTCTGCACGAGCGGATCGAGCGCGAGCGCCGCGGCGACCGGATCGCGACGGCGCAGGCGCAGGCGGAACGCGCGCAGCACGGCCGCATGCAGCGCGGCGCCGCGGTGGCGCGCGAAGGCGAATTCGCCCGCGGCCTGCACGTGCGCGAGCAGCGCGCGCTGATGCCGCGCCGCGAGCGGCAGCACGGGACCGAGACGCTGACTGCGCGCCCAGAGCCATCCGAACAGCGCGAGCACGAGCGGCAGCAGCACGTACCAGCCCTGCCGCACGAGCAGCACGTGCCAGGGCGGCGTCTCGGTCGCATAGATCAGGAACGCGCGGCCTTCGCCGAGCGCGGGGCCGATGAGCTGCCAGGTCAGCGCCGCATTGCCGCCGTGTTCGAGCTCGTCGTTGTGCAGGAAGTCCAGTTCGCTCGCGATCACGACGTCGCCGTCGCCCCAGGGATGCCGGCCGAACAGGAAGCCCTGCTCGCTGTTGCCCCAGAGCCAGTCGAAGTCGCTCTCGTATTCGGATTCGGTGGTGAAGCGATACTGCGAGCAGAACATGCCGTGCGTGTCGTCGTGCTCGTTCTGATCTTTCCGCAGGATTTCCTGCGCTTTTTCCTGCGCTTTCGCGGCAGCGGCGGCGTGCTCGGTCGTCGGCGTCTCCTGCGGCGCCGCGCGCTCGCTCCAGCTCAGGCAGCCGAACTCCTTGGCCACGCCGAGACTCAGGCTGTCGAGCAGTTCGCCGGGCCGGCCTTCGTCGCCCTGCGGCAGGCGGAATACGAGATGGCCGCCCTGCTCGACCCAGCCCATGATCTGGCCGACCTGCGCCGCCGGGATGTTGCGCACGTCGACGTCGAGCAGCAGCAGGTCCTGCGGCGCGAGCGCCATCGCCGACAGGTTCAGATCGGCACGCGAGGTCGTTTCGATGCCACGCGCCTGCAGCGTCTTCTTGAGCGCGAGCAGCGGGTTGTAGCGCGCTTCGCCGCGCGGCGGCAGGTCGATCTCGCGCTCGACGCGATGGAACGTCATCAGGAACCAGGTGACGATGAGACCGAGCAACAGCGTCGCGACACTGCCGATGATCAGGTCACGCCGCTTCATGCGTCGGCGCTCCGGCTGCCCGACCACGCGTCGAGCAACCCTTCGAGATCGCCCGCGCTCGGCAGTCGCCGCGCATAGGCCGCGGCCTGCCAGCAGCGCACGATGCGCGCGAACAACTGCGCGTAGTCCGTATCGCCGAGACGCCGCGAACGCCGCAGGCATTCGGCTTCGGTCGCCCCCGGCGGCAAGGTCGTGCCGAGCGACTCGTCGAGGCGCAGCACCGCGGCGCGATACAGCAGCGCGAGCGCGTCGCGCTGGCGGCCCTGCCGCCACAACGCGCGCACCGCGCCGGGAAGGTCGTCGGGCAGGTCCTCGGGCAGCGCGATGTCATGCGTCGCGAGTGCGTCGGGCGTGCGCTCGCGCTCGAAGCGCTCGCTGATCCACGGCAGCCAGACGCGGTGATAGCGCACGAGCAGCGCGACGAGCAGCGCGAGCACTATCCACAATGCATTTTCCGCGACGAGCGCCACGACGCCGCCGAACGCCTCGAACCAGAGCCGCATCGGCGATTTCGGCGCAAGCGGATCGCTCGTGCTTTCTTTCTTGGTCTTGTCGCGCGGCTCCCAGACGGACTGCGTGGTCTTGGGATTGAGATCGGGATCGGTATAGGCCTTCTTCACCGACGCATCGAAGTCGCCCGCATCGACGTACGAGCCGGCGAACACGCGGCGCAGGCTCTGCGGCGGCGTGTCGGCGGGAATTTCGCTCACGGCCCCGGCCGCAGCGCCGCCGACGGCGTCGGTCGGTTCGCCGGCGCCCGCCGGCAGGCTCGCTCCCAGCATCAGCACGCCGAACACGAACGGCACCAGCGCGGTCGCCGTCGCGGTCAGGCGCGCGGCGAGGCGCCGGAACGCGAGCTCGACGTCCCAGGCTTCGAGCTGCGTGCGCCGGTTCAGATAGAGCCCGAAGCCCGCGCCGACGTAGAACGGCTCGACGAGACTCATCGCGAGCCAGTAGACGAAATTGCTGAGGCACTGCGCCCAGAGCGGCGGGTTGTCGAACAGGGTGCGCCAGAACGATTCGGCCGCGTCGGTGAAGAACTCCACCGGCACGAACATCAGCGCGAGCAGGCCGACGGCGAGCCAGAGCACGAATTCCATATGGAAGCCGAGCAGCGTCGTCATCATGCTCGTGCCGCTCGCCGCCCGCTGCAGCACGCGCACGCGTTCGCTGCGGCGCGAACCGGTCAAGCCTTCGAGCAGGTCGACCGACAGCAGCAGCGCGCGCGACGGATGCAGCCGGCGCCAGGTGAGCCAGCCGAGCATGCTGCGCCAGCCCCAGCTGCGCTGCATGCGCAGGGTCTCGCGCACGCCCGGTGCCGCGCCGAACACCGCGCGCGACAGCACGAACAGCGGCGCCCGGTCGAACACGGGCTTGAGCCACCACAGCAACAGCGAGGCGAGCCACATCGCATCGATCAGCGCCGCACCGAGATTCAGCAGCACGAATACCGGCAGGCTCACGGCGATCCAGCTCAGCCAGATCGTGCGCGCGTGGGCGCGCGTCAGCGCGATGCCGAGATCCGTCGCTTCCCAGGACGTGCGCTGCCGCAGCGCGACGGTCAATCCTTCAAGCCGCATGCGTCGCTCCGCGGCCGCCGCGCCAGAGCCATAGCAGGATCAGCACCCAGAGCAGACCGCCGACCGAGAATCTCACGACGTCGGGCATCCAGCCGATCGACGACCAGAAGGCCTCGACGAACGCGGCGAACACGAGCATCGCGAAAATGCCGAGCGCGAGCTTGGCCATGTCGACCCCGGCTTCGACGAATGCGCGGCCGCGGCTGCGCCGCCCCGGCGCGATCATCGCCATGCCGAGCTGCAGGCCCGCGCCGCCGGAAATCACGATCGCGAGCAGTTCCGGCGCCGAATGCCCCGCGACGAAACGCCAGAACGGGCCGCCATAGCCGATCGCGGTCAGGTGCCCGGCGACGCCGCCGAGGAACAGACCGTTGAACAGCAGCACGTAGACCGAACCGATGCAGGCGAAAAAACCGGCCGCGATCGTGCGGAATCCGATACTGACATTGTTCAATATGTAATAACCGAACATTTTGATATCGCTGCCGCTCTCGCGGCCGAGCTTGGCGTCGGCATTGGCCGGGTCGTACATGGACTCGAACTTCGCGAGCTCCGGCGCATCGAACAGCGCATGGGCGAACTCGGGCCGGTACTGCAGCGCGACGATGACGCCGATGAAACTGCCGAAGAACAGCAGCGCGGCGATGCCCATCGCGCGCCAGTGCCGGCGCACGAGACGCGGAAAATCCGCGGCGAAGAACTGGATCGCCGCGTGCCAGCGCGGCGGCTGCGGGCGGTACAGCACGAGATGGCCGCGATGCACCAGATCCTGCAGCCGGTCGATCAGGAGCACGCTGTAGCCGCGCCGCTGCGCGAGCGCGAGGTGCTGACAGACGCGGCGGTAGGCGGCCGGGAAATCGAGATCGCCGAACACACCTTCGGCGTCGAGCGAGCGCTGTTTGGCGCTCGGCCTTGCGCGGGCGCGCAGCCACGCGTCGAGCGCGCTCCATTCCGCTTCATGCCGCGCCTGGAACACGTCCTGTTTCATCGTCACTGCCGTCCGAGGAAGCTGCTGGCCATGCCGAGCAGGCGCTGCACGGCGACCGCGCCGCGCGCATGCGTCAGCGGCTGCAGCAGATTCGCGAGTTCCTGCTGGCGCTCGGGCGTCAGCTGCCGCGTGCGCTCGGCGAACGCGACGATCGCGCCCTGATCCGCGGCCGGCAGCGGCAGCGGCGATTGCACCGCGGGCACGTTCGGCGCGGAGCTGTGTCCGTGCGGATTGTCGACGTGCACGACCAGCGTGTCGGCGACCATGTCGCCGAAGCGGCGGCTGTTGCGATCGATCAGGCCCGCGACGAGGCCGAAACCGTAGAACATCGGCAGCATGTCGACCGTGCGCATGAGATTGCGCACGATCGACGGCACCCAGCCGACCGGCGTGCCGTTGGCGTTGAGCACGCGCAGGCCGAGCGCGCGCTTGCCCGGCGTCTGGCCGTCGTTGAGCACTTCGAACAGCACCGGATAGACCCAGAACAGCGCGAACAGCAGGATCAGGTGCAACGCGACGCCGAGGTCGCCGAGCAGGGCGAGCGCGATGCCGAAGATCCAGATCACCACGAGGCGCAGTGCGAAGTCGATCGCCCAGGCCGCCGCGCGCGGCATCACGCCGGCCGCGCGCAGACGCAGCGCGATGCCCTCGGGCGTTTCGACGAGGGTCAGCGTATCGACGAGCATGGCCGGACCTGTCGGGTTCAGACGTCCACCACGATCGTGTCGGCAATCAGGTCGTGCAGGCAGCGGCGCTCTTCGCCGAAGATCATCAGTGCATCGACCAGCGAAACGACGAACCCGACCACCGGAATCGCACCGAGCAGACTGACGGGCAGGAAACGC